>JALOLM010000043.1 GCA_025455985.1 Candidatus Nanopelagicales bacterium
CGACGCTCACCACCACAGTCACGATCGCACCGATGAAGCGCCGGCGACGGTGAGGTGAGGGCGGCGCCGGCATGGCGACCGGCGGTCACGCGGGCGGCCTGCTCAAGGGGTCATAGCTCACGCCGGCCTCCTACGCGCGCGACGCCGTCGCCACCATGCGCCCATCACAAGTGCAGCGAACGCCGCGACCAGTGCCACTGGCAACAGATAGAGCGCCTTACGACTTGTGCCTGCCGGCAAGTATCGGGCGGCTCCGTCGACGGGCTCAGCGTCAACCTTCCAGCTGGCCATCCAGCCCTGCGCCGGACTCGATTTCCCGAACCCTGTGAGGTTCCAGCCCGGGGCGTTCGTCTCGGTCAAGGCGACCAAGGTGGCACCGGGACCCACAGTGACCTCTGTGGTCACAGGGTTACGGCGCTTGTACTCCACGGGGATCGTCCGCGGCCCCATCACGTCGGGGGTACCCCCGTAGGGCTGGCGCACCAAGACCACGGAACTGGGGGATGCGACCGGGTTGAGCCGGATCGACCGGTACTCCACGCGGGACTGCTCGGTGCCCTCGAGGGTGCGCAGCCCGTAGAGGTAGACCCGCGTCTCCACCGCTTTCGCATCTGGCCCCACCAAAGTGCTGAACGGGGTCCAGCCGTTCCACCCGACGACGATGGGTAGTTTCTGGCAGCGATCGGGCCCACGCAGGTACAGGCAGAACTTCGGGTCCCGGTCGTTGACCTTGCGGGCTTCCAGTGCGAACCGGTAGAGCGAGGACTGGCCCATGTCCGGGATGGTTGCGCCCAGACACGCCATGTGGTCGCGGGCACCCAATGTGATTGTTGGGTCCCGCAGGTCGCCGGAGTAGCTGGCCATCAGACCGGCCTGCTCCTGGGTGCGGTCGTCGTAGCGGAAGCAGTCCTGCAGGGGCTCGAACTGCGACAAGGAGGAACCCGAGGGCCCACCAGAAACCGAAAGCGTGTGCTCACCGCCAGTGAGTTCCACCTCTTGCTGCCGGACCTCGGGCGGCCAGATCTCGGTCTCCAGAATCGGGTCCAGCGCCTCGATCGAGATCGAGCGGTAGTCGGTCACGGTCTTGCCCAGCAGCCGCTCGCCCACGTCGGCGTGCAGCACCAGGATCAGGGAGTCAGCATCCGGCTCGACGGTCACGATCTGCTCGTACGGGTGCCAGCCGGCGTTGATGGTGGGGCGCGGGGCCAGCGCGCAGCCGTCGGTGCCGACCTGCCACAAGCAGATCTGGGGCCGTTTGCCCTGCACCATCCGATACTCCAGGCGCACCCGGTAGGTCCGTCCCGGCGCGGCATCACGGATCTCGATACGGGTACAGGCGGCATGGTCCACCGCGCTGAGCCGGATCGCCGGACCTGCTGGGGTGGGCACGTGGTCTTGCGCAGTTTCAACTCGGAGGCTGGCCGGGGCTCATAGTTGTTGCAGTCGTAGACCTCCGAGGCCGGGGCGGGATCAGCCGGTTCGGCGCTGGGCGAGAACACGGTCAAAGGTGTGGCCGATCCGACCGCGACAGCGGCCTGGGCCACAGGGGCTCCGAACTTACGTGGCAATGCCTGGCGTCCCCACTGGTCCAGCGACACAGCGCGCGTGCCTGCTCGAACAGCGACAACGTCGGTACGCGGCACTGGGACGTAGAGCGGTGGCCTGGTGGAGACGACGTCCTGGTCGATGCGGATCTTGGTGGGATCGGTGAAGACCAAGCGGCTCTGGGCCTTGTCGAGACTCGGTGTGAGGACTGCGGCCGCCCGCGCCCTCTGCGCGACGACGTAGCGCCCTGGCAGCAGGTCCACTGTCGTCTCCGGGTCGCCTTCATCAACGGCAGGTATCGGCCAGGCGACGGAGTCGTCGGTCACCTGTGGGGAGTCGTCCACCGTCGGATAGGCCGGGGCCTTGGTGCTCGACTTGAGCGCCATCACCGCACTGCCGTTGCCGATGGATCCGAGTACGGCCGCGCCCGCGTCGGGCCGCGAGCCCACGGTGACGACGTTGTTGTAGGCCCGCACGGTGTCCCCGCTGCCGGCCGGTGCGTGCCACAACTCCAACTCGCCCTCGACGCTGCGGGTCATGCCGGGGGTCCGTTGCAGAGCCTTGGCCAGAACCTCATCGTCGGCGATCGCACGGCCAGGCATGTCGCGGATGAGGTCGTGCCGGACGATGATCGTATCGATGCCGCTGGCGTCCAGAAGTCGCGGCACGGCGCTCAGATCCCCGGACGTCAAGGCGGTCTGTATCCCTTGCACGTCTGCCTTGTAGCCGGGCACGTCGCCGAAGTAGCCGTCCGGCTTCGGCTGGATCACCCCACGACGCACGAGCAGGTTGGCGATGCTGTCCACACCGAAGAAACCCCATTGGGTGGGCATCTGGTAGTAGTCGTCCAGCGGCAGCACCAGCACCTTGCCCGGGCGCGGGTCGGCGTTGACCACCGCCGCCATCTCGCGCCAATACTCGGGGACCCGCACGTGCGCGGACGGTTGCATCGGACGCTGGTCGGGAATCACACCGCCGGTCGCGATCGGGTACGGGTAGATGATGACCAGCAACGTTCCCAGGGTCGCGCCGACCAGAGTCAAGGTCCTCGGATGGGGCAGGAAGCCGGGCCATCTGGCAGAGCGCGGGCCGCGGTCGCGCCACCGCTGCAGTACGCCTTCGGCCAGGATCGCCAACTGCACCGCGAAGAGGACCACGAGCAGTTGGCCCAGCTTGCTCATGGGCTCGCGGAAAAGCCAGAAGCCCGGCACGTGCAGGTAGAGCCACAGGTTGACCTGCGACAGCGGTTCCATGAGGCCCTTGGCCAAGAACACGAAAACTCCGGACAGGCCCAGCAGGACCATCGACACCCGACGCCGGGCGGGCAGGGCGGCCAGCGGCGCGGCGAAGACAAGGGCGGGGATCAGGTAGCGGATCCAGATCCAGGTGGGACGGTCCAGTGCCTCGGTGAACGGAAGGTACTGCGGCAGGTACCAGGCCCAGTTGGCGGTGAGGGTCAGTGCGTTGGGGATCTGATTGTTGATCTGGGCCCACGTCCAGTTCGTGGGGTCGGTGAAGGTGGCGTTTGACTCCGCGCCCCCTCCGCCGGTGTAGGCCTGCAGGAACGGCACCAGCCACCACAGGTTCAGCACCACGACCCACGGTGCGGCCATCAGGTCCCACTTGAGCAGGCGCATGAAGCCGCGGCGGCCGAACAGGAAACCGACGAGCAGCAGCGCGAAAACGCTGGCCCACAGAGTGGCGACCACGAACATCGGGGGATTGAAGGCCAGGAACGCGATGGGGATGAATGCGAATCCCGCGATCGGGGTCGGGACCGTCCTACCCTGCGCGACCCGCATCGCGATCCCAGTCAACAGGGCCAGGGTGCCCACGGAGATGATGTTGAGCGGATTCGGGATGCGGGTGAGGAAGAAGCCGTTCATGACCGCGAACGTGCCCGCGACCACGATGCCCCACTCGCTGCGCACGATCGCCCCGGCGGCGTAGGCCACACCGAACGCGACCAGTCCGTAGATGATCGTGTAGAACATCCACTGCGCCACGGTCTCGTCGAATCCCATCGAACGGCTCAACCAGATCAACAGGAACTCCGGTGCCCGGCCGATGGTGTGTGCCGCTGAGCCCGCGCCGGTGACCTGGTAGTTCCACGACCACAGCACCCCGGGCTCCCAGCCCTGTCGGATCAACGGCCCCATGTCGCCCGTGGCGATGAACGTGCCGGCCCTGAACCAGCGACTCACGATGAACGTGGAGATGAGCAGGACGATCCCGTAGGCGCGGGCGGGGTGGAAGCCGCTGGGCCACAGTCGTGACAGCCAGTCACGAGACGGTGCGGCCACGGGGGAGCTCTCAGGCGGTGCCTGAGTCGTTGTGGCCACGGACAACAGGTTCATGGGCGTACCTCAAGAGATGTGCAAGCGCGGTTCAGGTTTGACCGCAGAAAAAGCCCTGACATGGCGCCCTGCCCTACTCTGAGGCTCATGATGACCGCTGTGCCGACCGGTTTCCAGCGGGCTGACGTCGTGGAAGCCCTGGCCAATGTGCTGGGGGACCGGCGCTGGGCCTGGCAGGGAGCTCGTGACGCAGTCGACCAGTGGATGGCCGCCGACGACGCCAAAGACCTCGACATCTGGTGCGAGGGCTCGCAGCGTGAGGACGTCATACGCGTCGTGGAGCAGGCGCTGCCAGCGGCCCGTGTCGAGCATGCGACGGATCCGAAGCGGCTGCAGCACACGGGATGGGCGGTGGCGACCGGCGCCGGATTGGCGATCGTCGATGTCACGTTCAGTGACCTTCGGGTCGGACCGATTGTGCTCTTGGCGGGGTCGGAGGTGGAAGTGCTCGACCATCGCCTGGTCGGCACTGCCGCTGCGGCCGACCTCTTCGTGCGGCCACTGCTGCGCGGCAGAATCGTCGAGGACAGCCGGCTCGCCCAGGCTCGACAGGCGTGGGCGCAGGCAACCGACGTCGCCCGAAAAGCTGCTGTGGACACGTGGTCCACCTCCATGCCAACGCTCGTCGACGACATCGTGGCAGTGCTGGCCGGCTCCGAACCTCCGGCTGGACTGGTGAAACGCGCTCGCCGGGTTCTGCTCAAGTCAACGGTGGCCCCGCGCAACCTGGGCTCCTCGTGGCGACAACGCCACACGATCCTGCCCGCCGGACGGCACAAGGGTCCGCTGGGTCATCGTGCACGCGGCGTCGTGGTGGCCACCGTCGGCACCGACGGCTCTGGGAAGTCCACAGTTGCCACGGAACTGGCGCAGCGCCTTGAGGCCTTCGGGTTCACCACGCGGACCGCCTATTTCGGAATGGCGCGCGGCAACCTGCCCGGCGTGGGGCTTGCGCGCAAACTGCTCGGTGTGCCGGAACCAGGCGGCGAGGACAAATCGTCGGCCGCCGATCAGGTCAAGGATCCCGATGCGGGCCTCGACCATCCGGGTTTGCGCAAGGCCGCTGCTTGGTTCTACGCCTTGGAGTACGGCTGGCGATACGCGTCCACAGTTGCCGGGCCCAAGCGGCGCGGTGAAGTGGTCATCTGTGACCGCTACGTCTACGACCTGCGGGAGTCACCCTGGCCCGGTTCGCGTGCGGCGAAGTTCGCGCAGTGGTTGGTGCCGGCCCCCGATGTCATGGCGCTGCCTGACGCCCCGGCCGAGATGATCCACGCCCGAAAGCCTGAGCGCCCGTTGGCTGAGCAGGCCGCACAACAGCAGATGTTCCGGGACTTGTTGGCCGAGGGTCCCGGACGCTGCGCGAATCTGATCGTCGACACCTCGGGGGCATCGCAGGATGCGGTCGGCCCACTGGTCCGCGCCGTCATCAGCGCAGCGCATCTGGACTCATTCGACCGGTCATGACCGCCAGCTCGCGTCGGGTCACCCTCGTGGCCGCGGCCATTGGCCTACTCCTCGGTCTGGCGGTTATTGCGCCGTGGGTGCGCGGCGGGTATCTGCTGCTCCTCGACTGGGTCAGCGGTCCTAATCAGACGCTGACCCCCGGCGTGTACGGACTGTCCGGATCGGCGCTGGACGCCATGCCGTTCCGCATCATGACCCAACTGCTGCGCGAGATGGTCGGCCCCGCGGCGACTGCCTGGATCGTGATTCTGGCCTACTTCCCGCTGGCTGCCGCTGGCGCCTCGGTTGCTGCCGGGGGAAGCGCGTGGCGCCGACTCGGAGCTGCGCTGTTCATGGTCTGCAACCCGGTGGTCATCGACCGGGTACGGGTGGGCCACGTTGCTTTTCTGCTCGGTCTGGCCTTGCTTCCGTGGCTGTTCGCAGCCGCGCTGGAAGCTCGGCGTCGGAACAAATGGTTCGCGGTGCGACCTGCACTCTGGTACGCATTGGCGATTTCCGTCAGCCCGCACGCGGCATGGCTCGGCCTGGTTGTGTTGGCAGCAGTGGCCTTTCTGCCCTCACCTTCTTGGCGCGACCTCGTGCGCACCGCTCAGGTGGTCGTCGCGGCGGGACTTGTGTACTCCTACGCTTTGGTGCTCTGGCTGACCAATACGCCAGCACTTCGGGTCACCGACGCCGACCTGCAGGCCTACGCCACCAGATCCGGTCCGGGGGGCGTGCTGCTCACCGTCGGCAGTCTGCACGGCTTCTGGCGCACGGCCCCCGAAGAGGCGGTCCGGAGTATGTTCGCGCCCGTGTTGGCCGTGGTGCTGCTCATGGTCTTGGTGGCCGGGGTGGTTTGGGGCTTCCGGCAACTCTTCGTGTTGGAGGCCGACCGGGGTGCTCCGTTGCTGGCGGTCACAATCGTCGGGCTGCTACTGGGGGCGGGGATCACTGGTCCGCTCGGCGGCGTGTACCGGCTGGCCTTCGATCATCTGCCGCTGTTCGAGGCGATGCGTGAACAGCAGAAGTGGGTGGGGCTGGCGCTGCTCGGCTACGCGGTGGCGTTCGCTGCCGGCGTCGAGTGGATAGCCCTGCGTCTTGCTGGTCGCTCCCGGGCGCTGGCGGTGCCAATGATCGGCGCACCGCTGGTGTTGGCGCCCGCACTGCTGTGGGGACTCGGTGGGTCGATTTCGACCAGTCAATACCCAGTCGGTTGGTGGGCGGCGAATCTCACAATGGGCCGGGGTGCCGGTCTTGGCCTGTTCCTGCCGTGGCATGCCTACCAGCCGTTCGAGTTCTCCGGTGATCGCACGATCGCCACCCCGAGCAACGCGTTCTTCGACAGGTCCGTGCTGACCTCCGACGCCGTGGAACTGCCGGGTCTGCGCACGGACTCCACATCGCTTCGCACCGCCTACGTCGACCGGCTGGTCGCTGATGGCGGGGGTGGGGCGTTCGGGCGCCTGATCGCGCCGCTTGGGGTGGAGTACGTGTTGCTGGCACGCACAGTCGAAGCGCAGGAGTACGTCTGGCTCGACCAGCAGCCGGACCTGCAGAAGGTCCTGGAGACCGAATCGATGATCGTGTACCGGGTTCTGGCCCAGGGCACGGGTCGCGTGGTGGACCGTCGCTTGGCCGACTACGGTCAGCTTCTCGAGGCGGCCGCATCCGGGGCCCTGGGGACCGAGGCGGTGACCTCCGGGACCGGCGCAGACGGTGTGGCCAGCCAGCGGTCCGGCGGTTTGTCAAAGGTGTCGGCAACAGCCTGGAATCTCGAGGCCGGGGAGCCGGGATGGGTCGTGCTGCCGGAGGAGTACTC
Organism: Candidatus Nanopelagicales bacterium; assembly: GCA_025455985.1. GTDB lineage: Bacteria > Actinomycetota > Actinomycetes > S36-B12 > UBA10799 > JADKAV01. The sequence goes on from JALOLM010000043.1 coordinate 7,171, forward strand.
CACCGGCTGGCAGATCGCCGGTCGTTCGGGCACACCCACACTGGCGGGCACCATCGCTTTCGAAGTCGATGGCCAGGCGGCAATGGTCGAATACGCTCCGTGGCGGTTGTTGCTGCCAGCGACCCTCGGTTCCTTCGCCGTGCTCCTGCTGCTGATCGCCGGTGGGCTGGTGGAACACCGCAAGGCCTTGTCGGATCGGCTGACGGCAAAAAGCTAACGCGGTGTCATCCGTGGACCAGCGCGATGGGCGCCGTGGTGGGGGCGGGCATGGGGTAGGCGGCGATCATCGGTCCTGTCGGTGCGGGTGCCAGCAGCAAGGACGGGACCTCGTACTCGCGCACGCGCCGCGGACGACGTCCGATCATTCCGGCGACGGCCAGTAGCACCACGGGCACCACAAGCACCCACGGCACCAGACCCATCAGGTTCGTCCCGTGCGGCAGGGGTGGGATGGATCCGACCAGCGTGCGTGTGGCGCCCGATGGCCCCCGGCCGATGGCCACGACGGTTGTGCCGGGGTCTGCAGCTCCGGTAGCGGGGAAGTCTGCGGTGATGGTTCCGGTCTGGTCGGCCCGAACGGCCACGGGTTGCGCGCTGCCGAACTGGATCTGCACCTCGGACAGGCCGCGGAAGCCGATCCCGTCGATCTGCAATTGTGCGGCGTCTGCGGCGGTGGCGATGCGCTCCGGGTCCTGCGCCGGCTGTGAACTCGCCCCCGACTCGGTGTCGGTCGGCACCGGGGGTGGGGCCGCGGCAAGCGCCTGGTTCTCATTGGTCTTCCACGAGACCTCAAGGCCGTCGGCGTCGCCGCCGTATCCGGGGCCCTGTTCAGCGTGGGCAACCGCGGGCATGCCAAGGGTCAGCAGGAGCATCGAGGCGGCGAACAAACGTTTCACCGTTCTACTGTGACCGTGCCGCTCTTGCCTGCGCCAGTGCTTGGAGTGGATGCGGAACCAACCCGTAGCGTCTCTTGAGGAGTGCTTGAGAATGGGGCGTCAGCGTAAGCATGTGACCGCCACCGACGTGCCCGTTCGCCCTTCCATCCGCACCTCAGCCCTGTCCCGGCTGGCCGCTCCGCTGTTCATCGCAGTGGTCGTCCAAAGCGTTGCGAACCTGCTGTTCCACGCCGTCGTCGGACGCGCCCTGCAGCCCGCGGAGTACGGCGCTCTGGGAACTGTGCTGGCGGCGATGACTCTCGTTGCGGTTCCCTTGTCCGCGCTGCAGACAGCAAGTGCTCGGGCAACCGCCACAGATGGTCTGTCTCGTGCGACGGCGCTGTCTCTAACTGTGCGCACGGTCGCCTACAGTGCGCCGGTTGTCGCGCTTCTGCTCCTGGCAGCCAAGCCCGTGGCCGCTTTCCTGCACCTGGACTCCGCGTGGGATGCGGCCATTCTCGCCCCGACACTCCTGGTGGCGGCGTTGATCGCAGTGATCCGCGGCCTGCTGCTGGGTGTGGGCCGTACCTCGGTGGTCGCGGGCAGTTACATCGTCGCGACAGCGGTTCGACTTGGGCCCGGTCTGGCTCTGGCATATTTCGCCGGGGTGACCGGCGCCCTGCTCGGCACGCTACTCGGTGAACTGTGCGGCTTGCTGTTGGTCATGATCGCTGCTCTGCGGGCCGGCCAGGGGCCGCGCGCAAGGGTGTCCGGCAGTGACTACCTGCGCACTGGTGCCGTGGTCAGCGGGCTGTTCTTGTTCACCACCGTCGACCTGTTCCTCGCTCGTCATTTCCTGCCCGCGTCAGCGTCGGGTGGGTACGTCGCGGCGGCCACGATCGGCAAGACCGTGCTGGCGCTACCTGCAGCCGCGATCTCCATCGCGTACCCCAAACTGGTCTCTGGCTGGACCACTGGGCGCGGCACAGCTGCGCTTCGTTCGTCACTGTTAGTAGTCGGCGTCCCTGCAATTCTTGCCGCCCTGTTCGTGGCTCTCGTGCCCGGATTTGTGCTGGCCGTCCTCTTCGGAGCCGGAACTTACTCCGATGCGACATCGGTGACCCGGGTGCTTGCCCTGGTCGCCGGTCTGAGCGCATTCGTCAGCGTGCTGGTGCACGCCGGCCTGGCAAGGCGCGCCTGGACCGCCTGGCTGCCTTGGGCTGGAGCGGCGGGCGAGATCCTGCTGATCAGCATGTGGCACAACAGCGCGACCCTTATTGCGGCCGGTTCGGCAATAGCGGCAGTCGCCGTTATTGCGCTTCTGGTGGCCTTCGAAATCCCGGCGTGGAAATCGAATCGCAACGCTGATTCGGCGTTGCCTTCGGCTTGAATCTGCCTTGAATTAGGCCCTCCAACGTGGGGGCATGGCACAAATCACCCCTCAGATTCCCGCCCTTCTCACCCACTCCCGCTTCCTGGCTGCGCAGCTGCTCCGGATGCTCGTCCTGCTCCCCGCGATGGTCGCCGCGACGGTTCTGATGCTCATCGACCGCCGCAAGCCGCAGGCCCCGGTTCTGGTCTCCAGCGACCTCCACCGCCCGGCCGAGGTTGAGCTCAGCGTCGTCATTCCCTTCTACAACCCGGGTGCCTCGCTTCGGCCGAACGTGCTCGAGCTCGTCGGCGCACTCCAACAGCGCGGCATCTCCTACGAGGTCCTCGCCGTGTCCGACGGATCCACCGATGGTTCCGAGGCCACCATCGAGGGGATCGCCGGGGTCCAGGTGATCGTGGCGCCGGAGAACCGCGGCAAGGGTGCGGCTCTTCACACCGGGTTTTCCCAGGCCCGCGGTCGTTACCTTGGCATGGTGGACGCCGATGGTGACATCGATCCGACCTTCCTGTGCGACTACTTGGAGCGGGCGCAGCGGGACAACCTCGAGGTGGTCTACGCCAACAAGTACCTCGCCGGTTCGCAGTCAGCTGCGAGCTCGATGCGCAAACTTGTGTCGAAGGGTTTTGTGACCTTCGTGACCGCGCTGTTCAACCTCGGCGTCGAGGACACCCAGACAGGCTGCAAACTCTTCCGCCGCGACGCGATGGCCAAGGTGCTGCCGGTGATGCGCGAACAGCGATTCGCCTTCGACCTGGAGTTCTTCGTCGCAGCCAAGCAGGCCGGCGTCACCCGCATGCAGGCGGCGCCCGTCGAGTTGCGTGAGCGCCTTGCCGGTTCGACGGTCGGAGTCAAGGCGATCCTTCGCACGGTCCGCGAGGCGCTGACGATCTTCGGTCGCTTGCACCTCACCTCCCTTTACCGCGAGCACCGTGCGCCGGTCATTGCACTGCCCGTGGTCCACGACGACGCGATCCTGCAGGCGGCCTGACATGCGAATCCTCATCCTCACCTGGCGTGACCTGGCCAACCCCCTGGCCGGCGGCGCCGAGGTCTACACCGAGCAGGTCGCCAAGCGCTGGGCTGCCGAGGGTCACCAGATCACGCTGTTCGCCGCAGCAGTGGCCGACCGCCCCGCAGTCGAGAAGGTCGACGGCTACACCGTGGTCCGAGGCGGCAACCGCTACACCGTCTACCGCAAGGCGCGCACCTGGTGGAAGCGCGTGGGTCAGTACCAGGGCTACGACCTGGTGATCGACATGATCAACACAGTGGCCTTCGAGGCGCACAAGTGGATCAAGGACGTCCCCACCGTTGCCTTCATCCACCAGACGTGCGAGGAGATCTGGGCGCACAACGCACCGTGGCCGGCGAGCCTGTTGGGCCGTTACGTGCTCGAGCCCAAGTGGCTGAAGTCCTACCGCGGTCAGCGCGTCCTGGCCGTCTCGCAATCGACCAAGGACTCGATCGCACGCTTCGGCGTTACGGATGTCACGGTCGTTCCCGAAGGTTTCGACCCACCGGCCACGATCCCCGACGTCCCCAAAGCCGATCGCCCCACCCTTGTCTGGTGTGCCCGGCACGTCCCCTACAAGCGGCCGATCGATGCGATCAAAGCTTTCGAAATCGCCCGCAAGCAGATCCCGGACCTCCAACTGTGGATGCTCGGCGGTGGCCCGGAGCTGGAGGCCACGAAGGCCGCGGCGGTGGACGGAGTGACCGTATTCGGCCGGGTCAGCGAGGAGGAGAAGGCCGAGCGGATGGCCGCGGCCCATGTGCACATCGCTACCAGTGTGCGCGAGGGCTGGGGACTGGTCGTCAGTGAAGCCGCTGCCGTGGGGACCCCGACGATTTCCTACGACGTACCTGGTTTGCGGGATTCGACCCGCGCCGCCAAGGGTGTTGTGGTGCCCGCCACGCCGATGGCGCTCGGTCACTGGATCCCCACGATGTTGCGCAAGTGGCAGGCCGAACCGGTGCAGCCGCTGCCCTACGGCGGCGCGCACTCTTGGGACACCGTGGCCCGCGAGGTCTTCGAGCAGGCCACTGCCG
>JALOLM010000338.1 GCA_025455985.1 Candidatus Nanopelagicales bacterium
GCTGTTGCCACGATCGCCGAACCAGCAGGCTGGGTCTGCCCAGTCAGGGCCGCAACCATCGTGCCGGTGGTGCCCGCCCGCAGCACCGAGGCGTCTGCGTGTCGATCTGCCGCCCCCGCCAGTCCGGTCAGGTACGCATCGACCTGGTTGAGCACCTTCTGCGCCGCGCGCATCGAACCGGCCCGCTCTTCTGCACACAACACCTCCGGATCCGGCAGCGCTGAGATCGCTGCGGTCAGAACCTCCCACTGCGGCGGGGCCTGAGTGGGCAGGCTCTCCGCGAGCCTCACGCGGCGTTGCGCCGGGCGGGAGACTTCGAAGAAAGCCATGACACAACACCCCCGTTTCCCTCAACGAATCAACTTTGATATCACGAGTCTAGAACGTACGTATGACATTTTCGGAACGGCTGAAAATCTGTGGATAACCTCCTAGACCGTGATCCCCCACTCCAGACCTCGCGCCGCCATGCCCACCGATCCGAAGACGGACAGCGCGATTGCCAGTTGCTCCTCGGTGAACATCTCAGTACCCAACACGTCCCGAAGCCGGCGCCGCGCTTCATCTGTGGGCGGGCGGGGCGGCACGCCCAAGTGGTCAAAACGGGTCCCCACCAACTGATCGACCTGAGGGCTGACCCCTGACCTGGCCCACTCGAGAAGAGCCATCGCTGCTGCCGTCAAACTCAACCGCCAGTACGCGCCGAAGGCCTCGACGTCGGCGATCTCGTAGGGCGAATGCATCAGCGGAACCACCAAGCGGTCCATCACCCCAGTCGCCAACCAGCGCGCCCGCAGGTCCAACTGCTCGCGGTCGAGCGCTCCATACGTCCAGGCCAGCGACACGATCGTGCGTGGCGCGAGGGGCAACGCCTGCATCGTGGAGCGCAGCCACGCCAGATCCGGCTGCCGCGCCATCACAGCCAGGTAGAACTCAGCGGGCAGGGTGTCATCGAGATCCAACTCGAGTGAGATCCGCTCGACCTCGTCCGGGTGCATCCCACACTCCCACAGCTTGAACCACGGCCCATCGGGCATCTCGGGAACGTCCAGACCCTCGACCCCACGGGTCAGCTCGGCGACCTGCCGGGCATGCGCACCGTGGAGTAGCGCCGCGTGCTTGGGATCCCGCACATGTGAAGCGGCGTCCAGTGCTGTGTCGAAGCCTCGGCGGGGGCAGCAGCCAGCCGTCTCCACCGCCCGCCAGCGACCACGTTCATGGGGCGCCTGAATCGGTCGGGGTATGAGGCGCTGCTGAAAGGCGAACCACGTGAGAAACGCGGGCGCCGCAGTCTCCACCAGTTCCAGGCACGACAAATAGCCCCCGAGTGCGGCCAGGATCCGTTCCTGTTCTAGATCGTGACCGGTGTCGATGGTCCCATCGGGGTGGATGGTGACCGGGTGCCTTCGGGAGCCCTTCGTGCTGTTGCGGGCCGTGCGGCACGACACCGTCACCGTCACGGAGGCCGGCAACCGCACGTCAACGCCAGCCATCAGGCACCACCTCGACTCGCTGCACCCACTCGGGGGTGTCCGGCAGTTGCTCGCGGACACGGCCCAGAACGCCGGCAATCACGGGCACGGGTGACGGCGTGTCGGGCCACGGCGTGTAGCCGTCGGTGAGCACGATGACGGTCTGAGGAGGCGGCTTGCCGGCCAATGCGGCGTGGATCCCCATCGCCATGTCAGTACCTCCGCCGCCTGCCAGCCGGACGTCGCGGACATCCCTGACCCGTGAGACCGTCTGCACTGCGGCATCGACAGCCAGCACCGTCACATTGCTGTCGGGCACCGCCAACGAAGTAAGCACCGACCGGACCTCGCCCATGGCCTGTGACAACAGACCATCGTCGATGCTGCCCGAGGTGTCCACCACGACAGCCACAGCCGGTACTGGCCTGCGCATGGCCGGGATCACCGCGGCTCCGATTGCGTGCTGTCGCCGGGAGATCTTCGAGTAGGTGTAATCCACCTGCCCTTGGCCCCAACCGACACCGCGACGCACAGCCGCGTGCAGCACCTGGTTCCACGGCACGACCGGGTCCAGGATGTTGGACACCCACCGTTCCCACTCCCCCGGCACTGAGCCACGCGAGGCCTGATGCTCACGGAACTCGATCGCGACGCGCTTGCGGATCGCCTCAGCCGCCTGAGTCGACAACCCCGGGACCAGGTCATCGCCCGGCAATAGGTCGTGATCCCTGGCCATACCGTCACACCCACTGCCGCAGGTCTCATCCGGGTCGCTTGCCAGTGGCTCCTCGGTCACGGGTCGCGCTCTCAAGCGCAGGTAGTACTCCTCAGCCGACAGGTTCGGCGGGAAATGAAGCGGCCCGGGCGGGGGCAGACGCGGGTCGTACCAAGGCAGGACCTCACCCACCGAGATGTCACTGCCGAGTTTCCAGCGGTCCCTGGTGTCCGCACTCACGCCAGCATCCTGAGCGCGTCCAGCGTGGTCTGCCAGCAGGTGCCAGACCTGATGCCCCACCTCCTGCGCCACACGCTGCACATCGGTGGCCGCAACCCATGAGGGATTGACGTAGAGCCGCCAGTAAGGGTCCGTGGTCATCATCGCCACCCGGTCGCTGATCACCGTGGTCAAGGAGTAGACGGCCGTGGACAGGTAGGGCAGATCGCCCGCCGACTGCGACACGAGCCACAACTTGGCCGCTGCCAGCCGGTCGGCGACATCGGAGGCGTTCACAACAATCCGGCCAACTGCAACGCAGGAGCGAACACCGTCAGACCCATCGGCACATCCGCTCCAGCGGGCCGGCGTCCAGGTCGCAGCAGGGCCCTCACGACCGGTACCGCGGAATCCAGACTGGTGTATTGCGCGGCGCCGATACACACTCCCATCGCCGCGGTCCAACGGTCCGGCGTCGGTTGGCTGGTGTAGGCGGCCAGGACGCCCTGCAACGCCACATGGACCCGGTCGGGACGCAGACCCTTCAAGGCCTCCCCTGATGCGTCTTCCAGAAGATCCTCCGGGTCCGGCAGGTCCAGCGCGCCGACCCAGGTGAGGAACTCGTGACCCACCGGCGCCCCCACGGCCCCGTAGACCAGTAGCCGAATCACCTCCTCCGAGGCCCCTGCGTGCGTCGCGATGGCGAGCAACTGCGCCGCATAGTCCCAGGTCCGGGGGGTCGGGAAGGCCCGGCCGCGGCTGGCGGCGTCCTTCGGGATCGAGGACAACTGCCCGCCGCGAGTGCGCAGGAAGCCGGCCACAAGACCACGGCGGGCCGACACCATGGCGGCCAGGGCTTCGGGGCGTTCCGGGACGGGCAGCACCGGCCAGTCACCGGTCACGATCGACTC
>JALOLM010000339.1 GCA_025455985.1 Candidatus Nanopelagicales bacterium
TGCCGGAAGCAGCGGGACCACGGTGGTGCCATCGCTGATGCAGAAGACGCTCGCCTCCGGGCCGTCGAGGTATTCCTCGACCACCACCCGACTGCCCTTAGCCAGACACGCCTCGCCGTGCACGATCGCTGCGGTGCGGTCATCTGTGACCACCACACCTTTACCCGCGGCCAAGCCGTCGTCCTTGATCACATAGGGCGGACCGAAGGCGTCAACCGCCTCCAGCAGTTCGACGGCGTCCTCCACCGTGCGGGAATCCGCGGTGGGGATGCCTGCGGCGTTCATGACCTGCTTGGCGAAGTCCTTGCTGCCCTCCAGTTGTGCTGCCGCTGCTGTGGGCCCGAAAGCCAGAACCCCGGCTTCACGGCAGGCATCCACGGCGCCGGCTACCAGTGGCGCCTCAGGGCCGATGACGACCAGGTCGAACCCGGCGCCAAGCGCTGCCACGGCCTGCGCATCATTGACGTCGATCTCGCGGGTCGGCACAGCGGCTGCGATGCCGGCGTTACCTGGCGCGGCGACCACCTCGGTCACGGCAGGATCTGCAAGCAGAGCAGTGACCAGGGCATGCTCCCGAGCTCCGGAGCCGATGACGAGTACGCGCACGCGTCAAGGGTATTGCGTGCGCCCAACCAGCTGGTCGGCCCTGTGGCTCAACCAGTTCAGCACGCCCTAGTCCACCAAGTCGTGGATCTGGATCGTCTCGGCGCGGTCTTGCCCCACGCCGATGGCCGAGATCCGGCACTGCGACTGCTCCTCGAGGAAGTCCACGTAGGCGCGCGCGTTCGCCGGCAGATCCGACAACGAACGCGCAGTGCTGATGTCCTCGCTCCATCCGGGCAGGTATTCGTACACCGGCTTGGCCGCCGCGAAGTCGCGCTGGTTCATCGGGATGTCCTCGGACCGCTGCCCATCCACCTCGTACGCCACGCACACCGGGATCTGCTCCCAGCCGGTGAGCACGTCGAGTTTGGTCAAGAAGATGTCCGTGAGGCCGTTGATCCTGCTGGCGTTGCGGGCGATCGGACCGTCGAACCAACCGCAGCGGCGGTCGCGACCGGTCGTCACGCCGACCTCGCCGCCGACCGAACGCAAGCGCTCCCCGTCGGCGTCGAACAACTCCGTGGGGAAGGGGCCGGCGCCCACGCGGGTCGTGTACGCCTTGAGGATGCCCAGCACCCGCGAGATCCGGGTCGGTCCGATGCCACTTCCGGCGCACGCCCCACCGGCGGTCGGGTTGGACGACGTGACGAACGGGTAGGTGCCGTGGTCGACGTCCAAGAGCGTGCCTTGGGAGCCCTCCAACAGGATGTATTTGCCCTCGTCCAGTGCGGTGTTCAGCAGCAAGCCGGTGTCCGCCACGTGCTCGGCGAACAGGGGCGCGTAGGCCAGCAGTTGCTCACACACCAGATCAACGTCGATGGCCCGGCGGTTGAAGATCTTCAGCAACACCTGGTTGCGGTGGTGCAACGCTCCCTCGACCTTGTCGTGCAGACCCTCGGGGTCGAAGAGGTCCTGGACCCGCACGCCGATCCTGGCGACCTTGTCCATGTAAGTCGGACCGATGCCGCGGCCTGTGGTGCCGATCTTCTTCTTGCCCGCGAAGCGCTCGGTGACCTTGTCCAGTTCGACGTGGTACGGCGCGATGATGTGGGCGTTGGAGCTGATCACCAGTCGGTCGGTGGAGATCCCGCGGTCCTGCAGACCCTGCATCTCGCGCTCCAGCACCGTCGGGTCGATGACCACCCCGTTGGCGATCACCGGTGTGCAGCTGGGCGTGAGGATCCCCGAAGGCAACAGGTGCAGTGCGTACTTCTCATCGCCGATTACCACGGTGTGGCCGGCGTTGTTGCCGCCCTGATAGCGCACGACATAGTCGACGCGCTCGCCGAGGATGTCGGTCGCCTTGCCTTTGCCTTCGTCCCCCCATTGGGCACCGACAAGCACGATCGCTGGCATCTGGCCTCCCTAAGTCACAGACGAAACTACCGCACGAGCCTGACCACGCCCGCGTTAGAGGTTGTCCTGTCGGTGAGCAAGACCACGCGTGGATTCGCTAACAAGGACCACGACCTCTAACGCGTGCGGGAGTTAGGCCTTCGTGTCCGCCTGGTAGGCGGCGACCACTTCGCTGAACGTGTGGAAGATGCGATCCTGTGTGAAGTCCTCAGTCAGACCGAGGGTCTTCATGCTGGCGAGCAGGCCTGGATCGGCGCCCACGATGCCGAAGTGAGCGTCGTGGGCATGCACATAGTCGATCAAACCCTTCACGCTGATCGCCGCTGAGTAGTCGATGTCGGTGACACTCGAGCAGTCCAGCACCAGCCAGCGCAAGGGATCCGGGGCCGACGACACCACGTTCTCGACGTCGTCCACGAACCGGTTGGCGTTGGCGTAGAACAACTCGGAGTCGTAGCGGAAGACGATCAGCCCCGGAAGCGTCTGGGTTCCGGGCTTGGCGTTCTCGAACTTCGCGTGATCCCCGGACGACTGGATCACGAACGACTCAGGACGGTACTGACGCTGGATGATCCAGATGATGCTCATGACGATCGCGAGGATGATTCCTTCCTCGACTCCCACAGCACAGACCACGATCGCAGTAATGATCGCGATGATCGCCTCGCCAGGCTTCTCCTTCCAGATCCGCTTGAGTCCCACGACGTCCACGAGGTCGACACCGATGAGGAAGACGATGGCCCCGAGCGTGGCCTTGGGCATGTCCGACAACAACCCCGTGAGGAAGAGAACGACCAGCAGGACCACTGCCGACATGGTGATGTTGGCCACCTGGGTGCGGCCCTTGAGCTCGTCGAGGATCTGGGTCTTGGTGGGGCTGCCGTTGACGACGAATGTGCCCGACAGACCGGCCGCGAAGTTGGCACCGGACAGACCGACGATGTCACGGTTGACGTCCACCTTCTGTCCGTGACGCATCGCGAAGCTGCGCGAGGTCGCCGCGGACTGGGCGATGATCAGAATGAAGCAGGAGAAGGCGATCCCGACGCACTGCCCGAAGGTCGACAGGTCGATGCCTTGGGGCAGGCCGATCGGCGGGAAGCCCCCTTGTACCGCGCCGACGACCGCAACCCCACTGGCGGACGCATCGATCGCAGCGGACACGATGATCGACAGGATCACCGCGACAATCGCCCCCGGAACTGCCGGCAGGAATCGCTTGAACCCGAGGATGATCGCCAGAGTCCCCACCGCGAAAGCGACGGTCAGCCACTGGACCGAACCGAGGTTCGTGATCAGATCCCACTGCTGCTGGAACCAGCTG
>JALOLM010000340.1 GCA_025455985.1 Candidatus Nanopelagicales bacterium
GGCCTGGTGGGTTCCGAAGTGGTCGGCGATGACACTGTGGTCGATGACCAGCTCCGCGGGGGCCAGCGGGTTGATCCGGTCGGGGTCCCCGCCCATCTGTGCGAAGGCCTCGCGCATCGTGGCCAGGTCGACCACACACGGCACTCCCGTGAAGTCCTGCATGATGACCCGCGCCGGGGTGAACTGGATCTCCTGACTGGGTTCGGCCGAGGCGTCCCAGCCTGCCAGCGCCCGGATCTGGTCGGCGGTGACATTGGCGCCGTCCTCGGTGCGCAGCAGGTTCTCGAGGAGTACCCGATGGGTGTACGGAAGATTCAACTCCCCCAGGGCGTCGAGGCGGAAGACCTCGAAGGACTCCTCACCCACCTGCAGCTGGGACTTGGCACCGAAACTGTCGAGGCTGACCACGCAACTTCTCCCATCGCCGATCCGATGCTGCCAGCCTAGGCCGTGGCGTGCGCTTCGAGCAGCGGAGGGTTAGGTGGGTTCCCCAGGTCGGGGCCGAGTGGGTCAGCGCCGCAACCGCACCACTGTCTCGACATGGGCGGTTCCCGGGAACAGGTCGAACCCTTCGATGTGGTCGGGGTGGTAGCCGATCTCGTCGAAGGTGCGCAGATCGCGTGCCAATGTCGACGGCTCGCACGACACGTACACCACGGTGGCCGCTCCGACCTCGCCGATCGCTCGCACCACCTTCGCCCCAGCGCCTGCCCGGGGTGGGTCCATCACGACCACGTCCGCTGATCCGCCGGGGCCACGTGCCCAATCGCGCACGTCACGGGCGACGATCCGGACCCCACGGTCTGTGCGCGCATTGCGTCGGGCGAAGGCTGCCGCCCGGCGCTGCCCCTCCACCAACTGCACCTGCTCGAATCCGGCATCGAGGAGGGCGAGACCGAAGAGGCCGACGCCGGCGTAGAGGTCGATCACCGAGGTGCCCTCCCCTGCCAACGTCACAACCTGCTGAGCCAGCACCGATGCCCCGTCCCGGTGGGACTGCCAGAAACCATCCGGCGCCACGCTGAATGTCCGGCCCAGCACGGTGTGCCGGTGCTCGGTCGGACCGGTCCGCTCGACCCCTGCGGGTCCTCGCACGATCACGGCACGACCGGCATCGCTGACACTGACGTGAACCTCTGCGCTTGCCGGCCAGGAACGACTGAGCAATTCGACCAGACCCATCCGGGTATCCGCCTGTCGGCAGTCGCCGATGGACACCACAGCATGACTGCGCAATGCGTGCATCCCCGCCCGGCCCTGCTCGTCCACGTGCAGCGTCGCCCTGATCCGCCAGCCGCTGTCGGGACCGATGCTGCGCACAGGTACCGCGATGTGCAGACCACCGATGCGCTCGAGCACATCTGTGAGGACCTCTGCCTTGATCGCCAACTGCGCCGCGGGTGTCGCCTGCAGCCAGGAGCAGCCCCCGCACATCCCCGGCCCGAACCAGGGACAAGGGGTGTCGACCCGGTCACGGCTGGGAGCCGACAACACCTCCAGGGCCTCAGCGCGCCAGAAGCGGGCATCCTCGCCGCCTTCGACGAATGCGGCGCGTACTGTCTCGCCTGGAAGGCTGTAGCCGGTGAAGACAACCCTGCCCTCGTGGCGTGCGACGCACGTTCCCCCGTGCGCGGGCTTGCCGACCTCCAATCGCAGGTCAGGCATCGGTCACTCCCGGGTCTGAACGGGCAGACCTCGGTACAAGGCTCCGGGTGCCTCGGCCTCGGCACGCTCAGCCACCCGATCACTGGACTCCAACTGCCACGGCACACTGACGACCATGACTCCGGGCGTGAACAGCAGACGGGACTTCAGCCGCAAGGCGCTCTGATTGTGCAGTAGGTGCTCCCACCAGTGCCCCACCACGTACTCCGGGACATAAACGGTCACCAGATCCCGGGGACTGTTTCGCCGGATGCTGCGGACGTAGTCGACCACCGGTTTGGTGATCTCGCGGTATGGGCTCTCCAGAACCTTCAGCGTGACCGGGATGTCGCGCCGGTCCCACTCCTCGATGATCGACTGCGAGTCGCCCGGCGAGACCTCCACTGTCAACGCCTCTAGCGTCGACGGTCTGGTCGCGCGGGCGTAGGACAACGCCCGAAGCGTTGGCTTGTGCAGTTTGGCCACGAGCACGACCGCATGCACCCGGGCCGGCAACAGGAACCGTTCGTCGTCCTCAGGAGTCAGTTCGATAGCCACCCGCTCGTAGTGGCGCTGGATCGACTTCATGATGATGAACAGCACGGGGATGGCGATGCACACGATCCAGGCGCCCCGCGTGAACTTGGTCCCCAGGACGATCACCAGCACCGTTCCGGTCATGACGAAACCGATGCCGTTCACGACCCGCCTGCGCATGTATGACGAACGCACGCTGGGGTCCTCCTCCGTGCCCAGCAGCCGCGTCCAGTGACGGATCATGCCCAACTGGCTCATCGTGAAACTGATGAAGACACCGACGATGTACAGCTGGATCAGCGCGGTCACACTCGCGTCGAAGATGTACACCAACGCGATCGCCAGGAAAGCCAGCGTGACGATTCCGTTGCTGAAGGCAAGTCGGTCGCCACGGTTGTGCAACTGCCGGGGCAGGTAGTTGTCCTGCGCGAGGATCGAGCCCAGTACGGGGAAGCCGTTGAAGGCTGTGTTGGCGGCCAGCACCAGGATCAGGGCGGTCACCGTCGAGACGAAGATGAACATCGGCGTGAAGTTGCTGAAGACCGCCTGAGCGATCTGGGCGATCACCGTCTTCTGATCCTGACCCTCGGGTAGGCCGATCAGGTCCTCGCTGTTCTCGGCCACCTTCACCTTCGTCACCAGCGCAAGCAGGGTGATCGACATGAACATCGTGATACTCAGCAACCCGAGCATCACAAGGGTCTTGGCGGCGTTCTTGGATTTCGGTTTGCGGAAGGCGGGAACACCGTTGGAGATGGCCTCGACGCCGGTCAGCGCCGTACACCCTGACGAGAAGGCGCGCGCCAGCAGGAACACCAGCGCGGCGCCGGTGAACGTGGCCTCGGGCTTGATCTCGTAACTGGCGGACTCAGCCAGGATTTGATCACCGGCAACTCTACCCGCCAAGTGATCGTACGGGACACAGCTACCGGTGAGATTCGAGCCATGCTAGACGGCCATGCCAGCGAAATCAAAATCGCGTATTCCGCACATATAGGCAGCAACAATTGCCAGAGGAACCTGGTTTGTCCCAACACCTGAAACATATTTACTGTTGGCAATTCCATCACCCAGCCATCCGGCATCGCGGT
>JALOLM010000341.1 GCA_025455985.1 Candidatus Nanopelagicales bacterium
TGGCGTAGCGCACCTGCAGAGTCTGAACCGGGGGGATGTACTCACGGTCCGGCGTGCGCCGGGCCATCAGCGGCTCACCTGCACGATCGGCAGGATCACACCGTCGGTCGGGCCGACCTGGATCTCAGTTCCCATCTGGTCGCACACCCCGCAGTCGAAGCACGGCGACCACCGGCAGTCCTCGACCTCAACCTCGTCGACGGCGTCCTGCCAGTCCTGCCACAACCACTGCTTGTCCAGCCCGGAGTCGAGGTGATCCCAGGGAAGCACCTCGGACAATTCACGCTCGCGGGTCGTGTACCAGTCCACATCGACCCCGGCCGCCTCGGCACAGGCCATCCATCGGTCGAAACTGAAGTACTCACTCCAACCGTCGAAGCGGCCCCCATCGCGCCACACCCGCTCGATCACCGCACCGACCCGGCGGTCGCCACGCGCCAGGAGTCCCTCGACGATGCCCGGGCGGCCGTCGTGATAGCGGAATCCGATGGCCTTGCCCAGATCGCGATCCGAGCGGATCTCGTCGCGCAATAGCGCCAGCCGGGCGTCGGTGGCCTCCCAGCCGAGTTGCGGGGCCCACTGGAAGGGCGTGTGGGGTTTGGGCACGAAGCCGCCGATGGACACCGTGCAGCGGATGTCGCGGCGGCCGGAAACCTCACGTCCGGTCCGGATGACCTCTTTGGCCATCCGCGCGATCTGCAGCACGTCCTCGTCGGTCTCGGTCGGCAGCCCGCACATGAAGTAGAGCTTCACCTGCCGCCAGCCGGCCGCGTATGCAGCCGCGACCGTGCGGATGAGGTCCTCTTCGGTGACCATCTTGTTGATCACCTTGCGGATACGTTCGCTGCCGCCCTCGGGGGCGAACGACAAGCCGGAGCGCCGGCCGTTGCGCGACAGTTCATTGGCCAGGTCGATGTTGAAGGCGTCGACCCGCGTCGATGGCAGCGACAACCCGGTGTTGGTGCCCTCGTAGCGGTCCGCCAGTCCCTTGGCCAGGTCGGTGATCTCGGAGTGGTCCGCGCTCGACAGGCTCAGCAGGCCGACCTCCTGGAATCCGGTGGCCTGCAGCGACGCCTGCACCATGTCCGCGACGGTCGTCTTGGACCGCTCACGCACAGGGCGCGTGATCATGCCCGCCTGGCAGAACCGGCAACCACGGGTGCAGCCGCGGAAGATCTCCACGGACGCCCGCTCATGCACCGTCTCCGCCAGGGCCACCAAGGGCTGCTTCGGGTAGGGCCAGTCATCGAGGTCACTGACCGTGTGTTTGGCAACTCGCCACGGAGTGGCGTCGGTCACCGGCGCAACCCTGCGGATGCGGCCGTCCGGGAGGTAGCTGACCTCGTACATCGAGGGAACGTAGGCAACACCGGACTCCGCGATCGCCCGCAGCAAGGCGGCACGATCTCCCCCGGCGGCTTTGACGTCACGCACGATGTCGGACAGGCGAAGCACCGCATTCTCCCCGTCACCGATGACCGCAGCGTCGATGAAGTCGGCGATCGGCTCGGGATTGAACGCGGCGTGGCCGCCCGCGATGACCAGCGGGTGCTCGTCGGTGCGGTCGGTCGCGTGCAGAGGGATACCCGCGAGGTCCAGGGCCGTCAGCAGGTTCGTGTAGCCGAGTTCGGTGGCGAAGGAGACCCCCAGCAGATCGAACGCGCCTACCGGCCTGTGGGACTCCACTGTGAACTGCGGGATCTGGTGGTCACGCATCAGTGACTCCATGTCCGGCCACACGGAGTAGGTGCGTTCGGCCAGAACGTCGTCACGCTCGTTGAGGACTTCGTACAGGATCTGCAGTCCCTGATTGGGCAGGCCGATCTCGTACGCATCGGGATACATCAACGCCCAGCGCACATCGACGGACTCCCACGGCTTGACCGTGGCGTTGAGTTCCCCGCCGACGTACTGGATGGGTTTGCGCACCAGGGGAAGGATGCGTTCCAGCTGTGGATAGACCGATTGCACCTAGCCAGGGTACGAAACGTTGCTCACTCGAAGATAGGCCCGACGTCCCTGGACCGTTTGAGCTCGAAGAACCCGGGTGTGCCGGCCACGGCCAGCACCCCGTCCCATAGCGTGCCTGCGGCCTCGCCCTTCGGCGCGGGTGAGACCACCGGACCGAAGAACGCCACCGTCTGGCCATCGGCGCCGGGCACGTGGATCACCGGCGTGCCGACGTCCTGGCCCACCGGATCCATGCCGCGGTGATGCGAGGCACGCAGGAGCGCGTCGTAGGCATCGGTGTGAGCCGCTGCCGCCAACTCCTGTGGCAGACCGACTTCGGCCAGCGCCTTGGCGATCGCCGCGTCGTAGTCCTGCATGCCGTCAAGGTGGATTGCCGAACCCAAGGCCGTGTACAGCGGACCGACGACCTCGTTGCCGTGCTCCTGCTCGGCCGCGATCACCACGCGTACCGGACCCCAGGCCTTGGCCAGCAGTTCCACATACTCCTCGGGCAGGTCCCGACCCTCGTTGAGAACCGACAGCGACATGACATGCCAGCTCACCTGAACCTGCCGGACCTGCTCCACTTCGAGCATCCAGCGAGAGGTCATCCAGGCCCAGGGGCAGACGGGATCGAAATAGAAGCTAACAGGGGTCATACTTCAATATTCAACTGAATCCCGGGAGTGCGCGAACGCAGATGGCCTAACGCCGGGAGACCTTGAGCAACAGACCCACGCCGATCCAGGCCGCGATCACACTCGACCCGCCGTAGGAGACCAGGGGCAGCGGGACCCCCGTCACCGGCAGCAGCCCCACGTTCATCCCCAGGTTCTCGAAGCCCTGGGCCGCCAGCCAGCACACAATGCCCGTCGCCACCAGCACCCCGAAACGGTCGGGCGCGGCGAGTCCCGCCTGCACCCCGCGCATCAGCATCAGGACGAACAGGCCGATCACCAGGCAGCCGCCGAGCATGCCCAGTTCCTCTCCGACTGCCGAGAAGATGAAGTCGGTGTACTGGTAGGGCACAAACGCGCCCTGCGTGTGGGTCCCGGCCAGTAGCCCCTGACCACCCACTCCCCCGGTCCCGATGGCGATCAGAGCCTGTTGCACGTTGTAGCCCACACCCTGCGGGTCGGCAGCCGGGTCGAGGAAGGCCGTGAAGCGAGCGATCTGGTATGCATCGAGGACCCCCAACGCGTAGGCCGAGAAGGCAGCTGCCGCGCCGGCAGCGAGAAGCACCACGCCAAGTCGGCGACGGATCCCCGCGACGAACAACACCCCCAGAACTGCCGTCCCA
>JALOLM010000342.1 GCA_025455985.1 Candidatus Nanopelagicales bacterium
CATCGCCACGACGATGCAGCAGACCATGACCCAGGCGATCACCAGCATCATGAGCGTGCTCGGGGTGCTGGCCATGATGTTCTGGATCTCCCCGATCCTTGCGCTGGTCTCGCTATTGACCGTGCCCTTGTCTTTCGCGGTGACGATCTTCATCGCCAAGCGGTCGCAGGGTCAGTTCGTGGGCCAGTGGAAGTGGACGGGCAAGGTCAACGGACACATCGAGGAGATGTTCACCGGTCACGAACTGGTCAAGGTATTCGGCCACCGGCCCAAAGCCATCGAGGAGTTCGACGAAGCCAACGCGCAGATGTACGCCTCGAGTTTCCGAGCGCAGTTCATCTCCGGGATCATCCAGCCGGCCATGATGTTCATCGCGAACCTCAACTACGTGGCGATCGCCGTGATCGGCGGGCTGCGTGTGGCCAACGGTCAGATGTCGCTGGGCGACGTCCAGGCCTTTATCCAGTACTCCCGGCAGTTCACGATGCCGATCACCCAGCTTGCGTCGGTTACGAACCTCGCCCAGTCCGGGATCGCCTCAGCCGAGCGGGTGTTCGAACTGCTCGACGCCGAGGAGCAGAGCCCCGAGGTCGAGGAGGGCCAGCGGTTGGAACGCCCGCGTGGGCACGTGGAGTTCCGCGACGTCTCCTTCCAGTATGTCGAGGACAAGCCCCTGATCTCCGGGCTCAATCTGGAGGTGCAGCCGGGCGAAGCGGTCGCTATCGTCGGCCCGACCGGCGCGGGCAAGACCACGTTGGTCAACCTGCTCATGCGCTTCTACGACGTCGATTCCGGGGCGATCGTGCTGGACGGCGTACCGGTGATGGAGATGGACCGCGACGACGTGCGGCGGTGCTTCGGCATGGTGCTGCAGGACACGTGGCTGTTCGCCGGGACGATCCGGGACAACATCGCGTACGGCGCCGAGGGCGCGACCGAGGAGCAGGTGATGGCCGCTGCGAAGGCCGCGCGCGTCGACCACTTCGTGCGAACCATGCCCGACGGTTACGACACCGAACTCGACGACGAGGCGAGCAACCTGTCGGCGGGGGAGAAGCAGCTTCTCACTATTGCGCGAGCGTTCCTGGCCAACCGGCCGATCCTGATCCTGGACGAGGCCACGAGTTCGGTGGACACCCGCACCGAGGTTCTGATCCAGCAGGCGATGGCGCTATTGCGAGAGGGTCGCACCTCGTTCGTGATCGCCCATCGACTGAGCACCATCCGCGACGCCGACATCATCCTGGTCATGGACGCCGGGCAGATCGTGGAGCAGGGCACGCACGAGGAACTCATGGACGCGCGGGGCTTCTACTACGACTTGTACCAATCGCAGTTCCTGGCCAGCTTCGACGAGAGCGCGGACGTGCCCGTCTGAGGCGAGTGTCGCGTTGTTGCGACCCTTCCGCCGCGAGTGTTGTGTTGTTGCGAGTTTCCCGGCCTCAAAACCGCAACAACGCGACAGCGGAAGCGGGCGGGCGGTAACAACGCAACAATCGGGGCTATCCCCGCGGGAAACCTCTACGCTGAACGCCATGAGTGACACGCAGCCCGCCGTCACGGCGCTGGAGGAACCGACTCGATCCGTGCATGGGGCCTTCCTGGCCACCATGGCGCTTGCCAACCTCGGCATCATGCTCGCGTTCTTCGCGCCTTTGCAGAACCTCCTGCCGCGTATGTCCGAGCAGATCGCCGGGGCGGACGGCAAAGAGACTGCACTGGCAGTCGTCACCGGCATCGGAGTGATCGGCTCGGTGATCGGCAATCCACTGGCCGGCGCTTTGTCCGACCGCACCACCTCGCGCTTCGGACGCCGCCGTCCGTGGATGCTCGGGGGTTCGTTGCTCGGCTTCGTCGGGCTGGTGCTGATGCCCAACATGACCAGCATCTTCACGCTGACCCTGGTGTGGCTGGCCGTGCAGTTCGCCGTCAACGCCGCGTACGCCGGCCTGACTGCCACCATCCCCGACCAGGTCCCGGTGCGCCAACGTGGTGTGGCCTCGGGTCTGGTCGGTCTGGCCCAGGCACTCGGCCCAGTCGTCGGCGTCGGGCTTGTGTCGTTCGTAGTCGTGTCCCTGACTGGCGGCTCGTACCTGACCGCCGTGCTGTTCGTGCTGCTGGTGCTGCCGATCATCTTCGTGCTCAAAGACCCGCAGCTGCCCGAGGACCAGAAACCACCGTTCGCGCTCGGCGCCTTCATCAAGAGTTTCTGGGTGTCGCCCAAGGCGCACCCGGACTTCGGCTGGGCGTGGTTGGCGCGCTTCCTGGTCTCGCTGAGCATCGCGATGGCCACCATCTACCTGCTGTTCTTCCTCACCGACCACCTCGGCTTCGACGATGAGGCCGCCGGGCAGCGCCAGACCGTGCTGCTCGCGCTGTATGCCGGTGGCACCATGATCACCTCAGTGATCGGGGGCTACGTCTCCGACCGGATGGGCAAGCGCAAGATGTTCGTCATCATCGCGTCGTTCATCATCGCGCTGGCGGGGTTCATCCTGGCGTTCGTGCCCGAAGGTCAAGGTGGCTGGGGGATCACCATGATCGCCGCGCTGATCCTCGGCATCGGCTACGGCTGGTACCTCGCGGTGGACCAGGCGCTGATCACCCAGGTCCTGCCGACCGCGGGCGATCGCGCCAAGGACCTCGGGGTGATCAATATCGCGAACTCGATGCCGCAGGTGCTTGCGCCGGTGATGGCGGCGGTGCTCGTCACCCAACTCGGCGGCTACACCTCGCTGTTCCTGGCGGTGGCGATCATCACGATCGCGGGTGCTATCGCGATCGTGCCGATCAAGTCCGTGCCGTAGGTTGACCACCCGATTAGTTAGAGGTTGTGGTCCCCGTTAGCGAATCCACGCGTGTTTTCGCTAACCAACAGCACAACCTCTCCCCAAGTGGGATGCGGTGGTTGTTCGCCGACCAACTCGGCCCGCACTTCCTCGACGACTGGGACGGCCCGGTTCTTCTCGTAGAGTCGCGCGCGGTTCTGCGCAGGAAGCGTTACCACCACGCCAAAGCCCAACTCGTGCTGTCGGCTCTGCGCCATCGTGCCGCTGAACTGGGTGACCGGGCGGTGTTCATCCAGGCGGACACCTACGCCGACGCACTGGCCCAGGTCGGGGAGGTCCACGTCATCCACCCCACCTCGCGCGCCGCACTGGCGTTCGTTCAAGCGCGGGGTCTTGAGGTGCTCCCCGCCCGGGGTTTCGCGACGACGCCCGAGCAGTTCGAACAGTGGACCGG
>JALOLM010000343.1 GCA_025455985.1 Candidatus Nanopelagicales bacterium
CAGGTCGTGGGTTCGAGTCCCACCCGCCCCACCAGGGTTCGTTGGCTCCGGCTGATGGGTGACAGCTGTCTTGGCTGTCCGGTGACAGTCCTGCGCACGGGTTAGATCCCCTGGGACTGTGCGATCCTCGAAGCGTGGGCTGGTCAACGAGTGCGATGAGATCGGTGATCGTGGTCGGACTTGGAGTCTGCGCCCTTGCCGGATGCTCCGAGAGTCTCGATGCACGGTTTGCGACCATCGCCACCGACTTTGCCGACAGTGAGCTGGGGGTCAGCGGCTCGGAGGTCGTGGACTGGCGCCAGGGCGGCGAGTGCTTGGTCGCGGAGGTAAAGACGCCCAATGGCCAGACCTATCGGGTCATCATGGTCGCGCAAGCCCGCAACTTGGAGAAGAAGCCCTATTCCCCATGGGGCGTCTCGCAGCAGTTCACACTCGACGACTTCATCGGCGATAGTGACGTGGGGTGCGGCGTGTACAGGACCGACGTGTGGGAGAAGAATCCCAATGGCCGAGCAGTGATCGTCCGCTAGCCCGGAGCATCTTGCGCGTCACACCTGCGTCCCCAGGACGTCCGGCGACGCCCCTGGTCACTAGAGTCCGCGTCAGTGTCAGGGTGATGGCCGCCGCATCATTGCGGCTGGTTGGATCCTGAGCACCTGGTGTCTGGCTCGTAGAGTCGCTGCCGCCTTCGGGTTGGCGTTCATGCGTTTTGCCGGCACCGGGTGTGATGGACCGGCCGGCGTGACTTGATAGGAGCGTGGCATCGCCCCCGACTGAGATGTGTCCGCCGACCGGCCCAACCGTCCCTCGCGTCTAGTGAAGGAGGCAACCACCATGGTTGTTGTTGGAGCCGATGTTCACAAGCACACACACACTTTCGTTGCGGTCGACGAGGTCGGCCGCCACCTCGGTCAGTTGACGGTCGCGGCCACGACCAAGGGGCACCGCAAGGCGACGTGCTGGGCGTGGAAGCAGTTCGGCCGCGATCTGAAGTGGGGTATTGAGGACTGCCGGCACCTGTCTGCCCGGCTGGAGCGGGACCTGCTCGATGCTGGCCAGCTGGTGGTGCGGGTGCCACCGAAGATGATGGCTGAGCAGCGCCGGGTCGCGCGCACCCGCGGCAAGTCCGACCCGATCGACGCCCTGGCAGTTGCCCGGGCGGTGCTGCGTGAGCCTGACCTGCCGGTCGCTTCTCATGATGAGGTCTCTCGTGAGCTGAAACTGCTGGTCGACAGGCGCGATGACCTGGTCAAACACCGCACGGCAACGATGAATCGGTTGTTGTGGCGGGTCCACGAACTCAACCCCGCGTGGGCGCCCCCAGCACGGTCGCTGGACCTGGCCAAACACCAGCAGGCCTTGGCCGCGCACCTGGCGGACCTGCCCGGTGTGGTGGCCGAAATGGCCCGTGATGAACTCACCGACATCATCGAACTGACCGGCCGCATCAACGGTCTGGAACGTCGCATTGGTGCCCGGACCGAGCAGGTCGCTCCCACCCTGTTGGCGATGCCGGGAGTCGGTGTCCTGACCGCCGCCAAGATCGTCGGTGAGGCCGCCGGTGTCACACGGTTCAAGTCCGAGGCCGCGTTCGCCCGCCACGCCGGCATCGCTCCCATCCCGGTCTGGTCGGGAAACACCGCAGGCCGGGTCCGGCTCACCCGCTCAGGCAACAGACAACTCAATGCCGCCATCCACCGCATCGCGATCACCCAAGTCCGGCTCGACGGGCTAGGCAAGACCTACTACGAGAAGAAGAAGTCCGAAGGCATGTCCACCCCAGAAGCACTCCGCTGCCTCAAACGACGCCTCGCCAGAGTCGTCTACGGACACCTCAACACCGACCACCAAGCCGCAGCTGCGCCTCACCTCGCAACCGCCGCTTGACATAGGAGAAACGCATGAACGACGAAGCCACCACTCGGTCGAGCCGTGAAGGCGAGCGACGACTTCCGATGGCCCTGGCGGTTGTCGCGGTTGCCGTGCTCTTCCTGTTGATCCCTGAAGACTTCCGTGCGGTGCCCGGAGCGCACGTCGGGTTCCCCGTCTTCCTCTTAGTGCTCCTGGTCGTGCTGATCGTCGGCGACCCCGGACGGATCGACCGCGCGACACCGTGGCTCCGGACTGTGACGGGTGTGATGATCGCGATCATCACGTTCGCGACCGCGGCGTCCGCAGGTCGACTGGTGGTAGGACTCCTCAACGGTGCCGATTTCAGCACTCCATCAGAGCTGCTGACGATCGGTGTCATCGTCTGGACGACCAACGTGATCGCGTTCGCCCTGTGGTACTGGCATCTCGACAGTGGTGGTCCGGCAGCACGCGTCAGGCGCTGGGATGGTGCGCGGGCGGCGTTCCGGTTCCCCGAGGAGGACATCGATGAACTCATCGCTCAGGGGTGGTACCCACAGTTCGTCGACTATCTGGCCCTGTCCTTCAACACGTCGACTGCATTCGGATCGGCTGACGCGACGGCGATCCGTCACTGGTCGAAGCTGATGCAGATGGCCGAGGGAGCGATCTCACTGATCCTGGTCGCACTGGTCGTGGCTCGGGCCGTGAACATCCTGTGAGTCACTCCCGCTGCTCACTCGATCAGGGTCTTGGGGGCCACACCCACGTCGGCGTCCAGCTGCGCACTGTTGCTTGACCGTCGAGCTCGACGGTGCGGCCGATCAGCGAGGAAGGAAGACCCAGCTGGGTTGCGAGAGCGCGGCTGACAACGCGAGTGTCATGATGCGGCCCGGCCCAGGTGCACTCGACCCCGGATGTCGCGTTGTTCGGCGCAGTGCCAAGCCCCGAAGGCCGGCCCGACTGAGTCGCTGACAGGGTTCCGTGCAGTGTCGGCGACCCGGAGACGGTCTGCCACGTCCCGGTCACCACCGACGCGAACCAACGAGGGGCGACGACGCGGTCACTGTCGAGCCAGAACGCCATGGGGGCCCAGCCATAGCCACGGGTCAACGGCGCCAACGTCCATGCGGTCCCCGAGTAGCGCGTGGTGGACCCGTCTCGACAGACGGTTGTCGGGAGCGTCTGCTGGCGGTAGTGGTCGCGCACTGGTGTTCGCAGAGTCGCGGCTTTCACCGCGGCCGTGGCCGGGAACTGGCTCCTCGGCATGGAGAAGGTCAGCGAGGCTTCGTTTGAGAACAGCAGCTCGCGGCCCACCATGGACTCAGGGACGCCGTACTCGGCGTCGCCGCTCATGAGTCGTTGCAGGCTGGGGGTG
>JALOLM010000344.1 GCA_025455985.1 Candidatus Nanopelagicales bacterium
ACGACGTGCGCATGACCCTGCGGCAACTACTCGGCGATGTGGATGTTCAGATCGCGGTTGCCCCAGAGAGCCAGATCCGCCGCAAACTGGCTTCGACCTGGAGCGAGGCCAACACCGCCGAGGCGCTGAGCGTGTTCGACGCGCACTCCGCGGATAACGCCGTTGAGGATGTCGAGAGCGACGAGGGAGCCATCACCGCGGTGCGGCAGATCTTGACTGCGGCCATCCGGCTGGGCGCCACCGACGTACATGTGGAGCCGCTGCCCGACGAGGTCCGGATCCGGATGCGTGTCGACGGTGCGCTGCGCAAAGTGATGTCGCTGCCGCGCTCGGGGCAAGCACCGCTCACTTCCCGGATCAAGATCATGGCCAACCTAGATATCGCTCGCAAACGGGTACCTCAGGACGGCCGCGCACACACCGTGATCAACGGGATGAACTACAACATGCGGGTCTCCACCCTGCCCACTCTGCGCGGCGAGAAGGTCGTCATCCGCCTGCTCACCGACGTGGGCGAACTCCCCACGCTGTCCACGCTGGGACTGCCGGGTGCGCAACTGCGAATGTTGCACCAGACCCTGCGCAGCCCTCAAGGACTCGTGCTGATCACCGGCCCGACCGGCTCGGGCAAGACAACCACCCTGTACTCCGCCATCAACGAGGTCGTCACCGGCGATCGCAACCTGATCACCCTTGAGGAACCGGTCGAGATCGAACTGCCCGGGGTCAGTCAGGTTCAGATCGACGAGAAGGCTGGCATGACCTTCGCCGCGGGCCTGCGATCGGTCCTGCGGCAGGACCCGGACATCATCATGGTCGGTGAGATCCGCGACCAGACCACCGCGGAACTGGCGATCAGAGCATCGCTGACCGGCCACTTGGTACTGGCGACCGTCCACACCAATGACGCAGCCTCGGCCGTGGTCCGGATGGTCGACATGGGCGTTCCCCGCTACCTGATCTCCTCGGCGCTCACCCTGGTGATCGCGCAGCGACTCCTGCGCAAACCCTGCCCCTCCTGCGTCGTGCATGAGGTGCCCGATGCGGAGACCCGCGCGCGTCTAAGACTGTCCGAGCAGCAGGCGCAGGCGATGGTCCGCGGCACCGGGTGCGAGCAGTGCGACGGTCTCGGTTTCAAGGGCCGCACAGGTGTGTACGAGATGCTCCCGTTCGCCGCGGATGTCCGCAGGGCGCTGTTGGCCGGTGGGGACGAGAACGCGCTGACCGGCGCGGCCCGGCCTTACGGGTGGCGGCCCCTGATCGAAGCCGGAATCGATGTCGCGTGTGCAGGCAGAACGACGGTCAGCGAGATCCTACGGGTGCTGATGACCGACAACGTGTGACCTTCACAGCGGCGCGTTCTCCCGGGTGACGACGGACAGGTCACGGCCCTGCGGTGTCCACCCCGGCTGTCCGAACGCATACAGCCACCGTTCGCGCCAGGTTCGTGCTCTGCCCACGTCGCGGCCGATGTCGTAGAACTCATGCCAGGCGACCTTGACCGGGTTGAACGTGTTGATGTTCTTGGTCAGGCCATAGACGACCTGGTCCTGCTCGGGCACGAATGAGCCGAACATGCGGTCCCAGATGATCAGGATCCCCCCGTAGTTCGAGTCGAGGTAGGCGGGATTTGCGCCGTGGTGGACCCGGTGATGGCTCGGGGTGTTGAAGACGAACTCGAACCAGGCGGGCATCCTCCCGATCCGCTCTGTGTGGATCCAGTACTGGTACAGCAGGTTCGTCGCGTGGACGAACGCCCACTGTGCAGGCGTGAAGCCGAGCATGACCACGGGGACGTAGAAGATCCACGACGTCAGGGGCGTCCACGACTGACGCAGAGCCGTGGACAGGTTGTAGTACTGCGACGAATGGTGGGTGACATGTGCGGCCCAGAAGAAGCGGGACTCGTGGTGGACGCGGTGGAACCAGTAGTAGCAGAAGTCGTCGAGCACATACAGCACCACAAATCCGGCCAGAAGAGCGGCCGCCGAGCCGCTGGAGATCAGCTGTCCGAGATCGATGACGGCGAACTGCGAGAAGAACGTCAGAAAGGCAAGTTGGATCCCGGCGAAGACGGCCCCGACGAGTAAGGACCCCAGACCCATGGTCAACGACGTGCTGGCGTCACGCCAGGAGTAGCCGCGGTACCCGGGCCGCGGCCTGCGCCAATGGGCGTACACCTCCACCGACATCGTCAGGATGTAGAGCGGAATGGCCACAACGGTGAGGTCGGGCAGACTCTCGAACGTCATGTGTGATCAACCTCCGTCGCGGCGCGTGTCAGAAGCCCAGCGCCAGCGCAGGACGCAGGGAGTCCTGGCGGTTCCCGGTCCCCAATTGCCCGGACCCGCCCGTCCCCCAGCACATGACCTTGGCCCCTGTCACAGCACAGGTGTGATGGGCACCACCGGCGATGGCCGTCGCTGCCGAGAGGTCGGCCACCTTGGTCGGGGTGTCTCTGTCGACGATCGTGCCATCGCCGAGCCGGCCGCCGGTGTTGCGTCCCCAGCAGCGAGCCGTGCCCGCGGTCAGGACCGCGCAAGAGTGATACGCCCCGGTATCCAACTGCGCGACCGAGCTGAGGCCAACTGCTGTCGGCACTAGGCGGTCTTGCGAACCCCCGTCGCCCACCTGGCCGTAGGCATTGGAACCCCAGCAAGAGACGCTCGTGTCGGCCAGTGCCGCGCAGGTGTGGAAGACACCGGCGTCGACTGCCGATGTTGGGGGCAACGAGGGACGTACCGGAGTCGAGGAGTCGGAGCGGCTGTTGTTGCCCAGCTGTCCGGAGTCGTTGCGGCCCCAGCAGCGCACCGACATGTTGTCCAGCACCGCACATGTGTGGGCGTACCCAGCCGTGACCGACGTGGTGGTGGTCAGATTCGACACCGTGACGGGGCGATCCTCGAAGGCCGACCGGGTGATCCCCAGCTGGCCATGGTCGTTCCTGCCGAAGCACCTGATGGAACCGGCGATCAGCACCGCACAGGTGTGCTCGCCGCCGACCGAGACGTCGGCAACTGCGGGCAGGTCGACCGGGACCGGCACGTTGGTGTCCTGTCGATCCCCCTGCCCCAACTGGCCGAAGTCGTTGCGTCCCCAGCACCACAGGTCCGCGTCGGCCTGGATGGCACAGGTGTGATCACCGCCGGCCTCGACCTGGACGACGTCATCCAGATCCACCAGCGCCGGTACGTCACCGTCAGTGTTCGTGCCATTGCCCAGTT
>JALOLM010000345.1 GCA_025455985.1 Candidatus Nanopelagicales bacterium
CCCGTCCCGAGGTGATCGACTACGTGCGGTTGTGAACTCGGCCGGGATCCGTCCCTCCGGTTTCCGGGTGGGCCGGCGGTGAGGAAAGAGGCCCCCCGTGCGGTTTCTCCAACCTCGCCGCGCCGCCCGACTACGACCCTGATTCCCAGCCGGGCGCACGAAAGTGGCACCGAGCGAAACTCAATTCAGGAAATTGCCATCTTTGTGCGGTCGGGGAGCGGGCTATGTCCTGAAATGTCAGCTTTCATGCCGCAGGAACGTGGCATCGGGCCGATGGCCGTGCCACTTTCGTGCGCCCGTTGAAACCCCACTGCCCGCTCAGATCCCGGGGCGCCGCCGAGCCCGCCCGGTTGCTGGTGGTGGCCTGACGCGCCGGGTCGGGCGCCCACGTAGATTGTTGTAGTGATACTCGCCGAGGTCGTCCGCCGCCTGGGTGCCCTTCCCGACGTCGCCGAATGGGCACGTAGCGTGACCGCGGGTGGCGGCGAACTGGCGGTCACCCCGGGAGCCGAACCGCTGATCCTGGCCGGTCTGTCCACGCCGGTCGTCGCGGTCACCGCAACGGGACGGCAAGCCGCAGAACTGCGGGATTCTCTCGAGGACCTCGGCCGCACAGCAGCGACGTTCCCGGCTTGGGAGACGCTTCCCCACGAGCGACTGAGCCCGACCGCGGACACGGTGGGCCGGCGCACCGCGGTCATCGCCGATGTGGCCGACGGGCGTCTGCCTGACGTGCTGCTGGTACCCATCCGCGCACTGATGCAGCCATTTGCCGCCGATCTGGCCGGTGAGCGGCCGACGACGCTGCAGGTGGGCGATGAACCAGGCTTCGACGCGGTCATCGCGGGCCTCGTGCGCGCCGGGTACGAGCGGGTGCCGATGGTGGACCGGCGAGGTCAGTTCGCCGTCCGTGGCGGGATCATCGACGTCTTCGTGCCCACTGACGAACACCCCACCCGGGTGGAGTTCTTCGGCGACGAGGTCGACCAGTTGCGGACCTTCTCGGTGTCCGATCAGCGTTCGATCGGCCCCCGCGAGACACCCCTGGTGATCCCGGTCTGCCGCGAGCTGCTGCTCACCGAATCCGTGCGCCGGCGCGCCCGCGAGCTGGCTCAAACCCACCCGCACATCGCCGACATCCTCACCGACCTGGCCGAAGGCCGTGCCGTCGAGGGGATGGAGTCGCTCGCGCCGGTACTGGCCGACCGGATGATCACGCTGCTGGACCTGGTTCCGCCCGGAACCCCGATCATCAACATCGGCCCCGAACGTATCGCGGCCCGTGCGGTGGACCTGGTGCGTACATCCGAGGAGTTCCTGCAGGCCGGGTGGCACAACGCGGCAGTGGGCAATACGGTCCCCCTTGACCTGAGCCAAGCGGCCTACCGCAGCACTGAGGAACTCGGGGTGCAAGCGGCCCAGCACGGGCTGCCGGTCAGCGGCATCGGCACGCTCGGGTCCGTTGTCGAGCAGCTCAAGCCGGTCCCGACCTACCGGGGAGATGTCGCCGCGCTGGCCGAGGACGCACGTGTCGCGGTGGCGGCGGGTCTGCCGGTCGTCATCACTATGGGCGCGACCGGTCCTGCCCAACGGCTGGCCGAGCAGTTGGCCGCCTTGGACGTGCCGGCGAGGCTGACCGGCGCCGACACCCTCGACCCGGTCGTGCACATCGTCAAAGCCAGGCTGCAACACGGGCTGCGGCTTGACTCGCTGGTGCTGCTGACCGAACGCGACGTAACAGGTGCCACGAGCGCCACGGTCACGAAGATGCCCAGCAAGCGTCGCAAGGCCCTCGACCCGTTGACGCTCAAGCCTGGGGACTTCGTCGTGCACCAGCAGCACGGTGTGGGCCGCTACGTGGAGATGACCCAGCGCACGGTGGCCGGGTCCGTGCGTGAGTACTTGGTGCTGGAGTACGCAGCCAGCAAGCGCGGCCAGCCCGCCGACCGGCTGTACGTGCCCACCGACCAACTGGACCAGGTGACCCGGTACGTCGGTGGTGAGGCGCCGGCGGTCCACCGGCTCGGTGGCGCGGACTGGCAGAAAGCCAAGACCAAGGCCCGCCGCGCGATGCGGGAGATCGCCGCCCAGTTGGTCAAGCTCTACGCCGCCCGGCAGGCCACCAAGGGTCTGGAGTTCGGCCCTGACACCCCTTGGCAGCGGGAGCTGGAGGACGCCTTCCCGTACCAGGAGACCCCCGATCAGCTGGTGACGATCGACGAGGTCAAAGCCGACATGATGAAGCCGGTGCCCATGGACCGGCTGGTATGCGGTGACGTCGGTTTCGGCAAGACCGAGATCGCCATCCGGGCAGCGTTCAAGGCCGTGCAGGACGGCAAGCAGGTCGCTGTTCTGGTGCCCACCACCCTGCTGGTCAAGCAGCACCACAAGACGTTCACCGAGCGCTACGGCTCCTTCCCGATCCGGGTGGAGGCACTGTCCAGATTCCAGAGCGACGCGGAGGCCAAGGCCATCCTGGAGGGTCTGGCCGACCGCAAGGTCGACGTTGTCATCGCAACCCACCGGCTGCTGAGTCCCAAGACCCGCATCCCGGAGCTGGGGCTGCTCATTGTGGACGAGGAGCAGCGTTTCGGGGTCGAGCACAAGGAACACATCAAGGCCCTGCGCACGTCCGTGGACGTCCTGAGCATGTCGGCCACGCCGATCCCGCGGACCCTGGAGATGGCCGTCACCGGGATCCGGGAGATCTCCACGATCCAGACGCCACCGGAGGACCGGCTGCCGGTGCTCACCTTCGTCGGTCCTTACGACGACAAGCAGATCTCGGCGGCGATCCGCCGCGAGTTGCTGCGCGACGGCCAGGTTTTCTTCATCCACAACCGCGTCGAGTCGATCGGCCGGGTCACGAGCAAGCTCGCCGAACTCGTGCCCGAGGCGCGGATCTCCTACGCCCACGGGCAGATGCCTGAGGCCGCTCTGGAACAGACCGTTGTGGACTTCTGGGAGGGCCGCATCGACGTGCTGGTGTGCACGACCATCGTCGAGTCGGGCATGGACATCCCCAACGCCAACACACTGATCGTCGATCGGGCTGATGCGTTCGGATTGAGCCAACTGCACCAGCTGCGCGGGCGGGTCGGACGAGGGCGCGACCGTGCCTACGCCTACTTCCTCTACCCGCCGGAGAAGCCGCTCACCCAGACCGCTCACGACCGGCTGGAGACCATCGCCGCGCACACCGACCTCGGCTCGGGCATGGC
>JALOLM010000346.1 GCA_025455985.1 Candidatus Nanopelagicales bacterium
CGATCTGTTCGACCGGGATCCGGTCACGGCGTGGTCCAAGGGTCCGGTCACGTTGCTCGGTGACGCGGCCCACCCCACCACGCCCAACTTGGGTCTCGGTGGATGTATGGCCATCGAGGACGCCCTCGTGTTGGCTCGGGCACTGGCGGGCAACCGTGCGTACGGCCAGGCCCTTGCCCAATACGAGTACGAACGTCACCCCCGCACCGCCCGCGTGGTGAAGATGTCGCGTCTGATGGGCCGCGCCGGTTCGATCCGCAATCCTGTGCTTGCCCGCGGTTGGCGTTTCGCCAACGCTGCCACCCCCGCGAGGGTTGGAGCCATCATGCTCGCCCGGGAGGTCACCTACGACCCGGGGCCACTGAAGCCCTGAGGGCCCATGCGATCTGATTCCTACTGCGCAAGCAGCGCGTAGATCTTCTTGCGCGCTTCGGCGAGAATCTCCCTGGCCGCGGCGGTCTGCGCGGGATCGTCGAACTGGCTCACCTGCCAGACAGCGGCACCGAGTTGCTTGCCCTCAGCCCACAACTGCATCGCTTCGTCAGTATCGGTGTCCTCGCGCGTCCACGGCTCACCCCATTCTTCGCGCTGCTGGTCGACCAGGGTCTTACCGGCGCCGGTGAGCGTGAATGTCCGGCGGCCCTCCTCTTGAGAAGCCTGCACCAGGCCCTCCTTGCTCAGGCGTTTGAGCACTGGGTACACCGATCCCGGTGACGGCCGCCAGCGGCCCTCGCTGCGATCGGCGAGTTCGGTGATGATCTCGTAGCCGTGGCGCGGCTGCTCGTCCAGCAGCAGCAGGATGGCCAACCGCACATCCCCGCGGTCGCGGCGGGCACGAGGGGGAGGTCCCCACGGGCCTGACGGACCCCAGGATCCACGGTGGTGACGATGCCGACCTCGGCGTCCGCCGGGCCGGTCGTCTGTCATGAATGCCCACTTGGGCATCGGGTGTGCATAACTCATGCTAACTCCTTAAGTGTGCATCGCGTCGTAATGCGATGCACACACGATATATCGCGATAATCAGAACGTCAACCCCGGGTATGACTCCACGGTCGGCTGCGCGGATGACTCAGGCCATGTCATCCGACACAGTGGAGTCCATGAAGCGGGTCTGGTGGTTGGCCGTAGTTGCTGTGCTGGCCGGTTGTGGCCGACTCGACGAGTTGCAGTACGACCCGCCGATCACCGGTGAGCAGTGGTGTCAGGAACGGCCCTGTGTCGATGTCGGGGATGTGGTCCTGAACGAGCCACTGGGCACCTTCTTGGTATTCCTGTTGGCGGCGCTATGGATCGCCGTCGGTTTGTACTTCCTCATCAAACGTCGTGGTCAGAGTTCCCGCACGTGGCTCGGCGTTGCGCTGGTTCTCGGCGGACTCGGTGCGGCCCAGGCCGGTGTGAGCTATCAGGCTTTCAGCTACCAATTGAAGTGCGCCGGGCGGGACACGTGCCTGTACACCAACGGCTTCGAGGTCGGCTACAGCCTCACCCAGGCGTGGAGTGTCAGCGCGATGGTGATCGCCGTCGCGTACGCGTGCACGGTGGGGTCCGGGCGGCGCGGGCTGGTGATCTACGCGATCGTCAACGCGGCGGTCTACATGGTGGTCACGGTGGTCGGCGTGATGGCGCCCAGCAAGTTCTTGCTCTCGTTCGAACTACTCATGTTGTTCGCACTTCCGGGGATCATCCTGTCGATCGTCCTCGGCGCACGCAGCAAGGTGCCGGCCGGTCGTCCGATCATGGTGGCGGCGATTCTGCTGATCGTGGTCAATGCGGCGTACTTCGCCTACTACGCGGCGGGCATCACCGAGACTCTGTGGGACTCCGGTAACGGGTTCTACTTCTCGGCCAACGACGTCCTGCACATCGGCATGATCGGTTGGCTTGCCTACGTGGCCTTCGCGTTGGGCCCGAAGTTGGTCGACTACCCCTCGACGATGCGACCCGCGCCTGCGAACCTCGCGCGGTAGTACCCCATCCGGATGCTGTCGACGCGCACGCCCGAACTCGGGTTGGTCGCGTGGATCATCTTGCCCTTGCCGATGTACATCGACACGTGCTGGGAGCCGCCTGCGCCGTAGAACAACAGGTCGCCCGGCTTGAGATTGCGCGGACTCACCCGACGCGCCTTGTCCATCTGCGCGCCGGAGTAGTGGGGCAGATAGCGGCCCAGCGCGGTCTTGTAGACCCACATGGTGAAGCCGGAGCAGTCGAAGGCGTTCGGTCCCGAGGCGCCGGCGACGTAACGCTCACCCTTCTGGTTGAGTGCCACCCGGACCAGCGACGAGCGGGCGCGGTTGGCACGCTGACGGGCTGCTGCCCGCTTCTGGCGCTGCGCCTGTGCGCGCTTCTGGGCCATGGTCGGGGCCGCTTCGGTGGTGACGGGGGTGTCCTCGGCGGTTGCCGGACCTGTCACCTGCGTGGGCAGGACCAGCGCTGCGCCCGCGACGGCCACGGTGGCAAGACGAACGGAATTAGCAGGCGTGA
Source organism: Candidatus Nanopelagicales bacterium (assembly GCA_025455985.1). Classification (GTDB taxonomy): domain Bacteria; phylum Actinomycetota; class Actinomycetes; order S36-B12; family UBA10799; genus JADKAV01. Next base: position 2,488 of record JALOLM010000346.1, read on the forward strand.
ACGCCATGCGTATCGACTCCTTCTCATGCCGCCTACCGGGTTAGCTGACGGGCTCGAGGCTGAGAAGTCCTCTACCGACCTTGGTCGGATTCGCCCCAATTGCTTGGGTCCCCGGCGCGCTGGGCGCCTCGGCGGTCCGGTCCGTCCACAGAGGGGGTTCCGCGGATTTCGTTGTCAGACCGGCTAAGAAAAGACGTTACCTTGTGTTCGCGACCGTGCAGACCGGCGGGTTACGTGACTCCCGTCACACCTCAAAGGGAGAAGGGTCACCGGCGCCCACCCGGGCAATGATCGGTTCGGCCTCGGACAGGTCCACCACGGTCGTGGGCTCGGTGCCGCATTCGCCGGCGATCACCGCATCCAGTGCGTGGTCGAGGCGTTCCTTGATCTCCCAGCCGTCAGCCATGGGCTGCTCGTCGCCAGGCAACAGCAGGGTGCTCGACAGCAGCGGTTCGCCCAGGGTGGTCACCAGCGCCTGAGCCACGGGGTTGGGGGAGATGCGCACGCCCACCGTGCGCTTCTTCGGATTCATGAACCGGCGCGGGACCTCGCGGGTGGCCGGCAGGATGAACGTGTAGCTGCCAGGAGTGTGGGCCTTGATCAAGCGGAACATCTTGTTGCTGACGAACACGAACTGGCTCATCTGCGCGAAGTCGTGGCACATGAGCGTGTAGTGGTGGCGGTCGTCGAGGTGCCGCAGGGCCTTGATCCGTTCGACGCCGTCGGTGTT
>JALOLM010000347.1 GCA_025455985.1 Candidatus Nanopelagicales bacterium
CGACCGCGCTGAAGATCCTCGCCGACGTCGCGGATGAAGTTCGCGAGCTGGAAGGCGATGCCCAGATCGCGCGCGTGGTCGTAGGCGCGTTTGCTGCGCGGTTCCAGAACCGGCACCATCTGCAAACCGATCACCGCCGCGGACCCGTACACGTATTCGGACAGAGCCTCGTAGGTGTCATAGGTCTCGACCGTCAAGTCCATGCGCATTGAGTGGAAGAACGCCTCGAAATGGTCTGCGGGGATCGACCAGCGCTTGGCCGTGTCCACCGCAGCCGCGGCCACGGGATCGTCACTGTGGCCGCGGGTCAGGTCCTCCATGAAGGCGTCGGACCAGCGGTCCAGGGCGTCCGCGCGCTGCGCCGGTGTGAACGATGCATCGATCTCATCGACGATCTCGTCGGCGTAGCGGGCCAGCCCGTACAGGGCGTGGACGAACGGGCGCTTACCCGCGGGCAGCAGCCGGGTGGCCAAGAAGTAGGTCTTGCCGTGCTGGGCGTTCAGGGCCCGGCAGCGCAGATAGGACCGTTGAAGGACTGGATCGGTGATCCCGGCCGCGGTCAACTCGCGCATCGACATGGGCCTATTGTGACCCGTGCCCTGATCGTGGCCCAACGGGCAGTCCCGCGCCGACGGCCTCGTGACAGGATTGCGCTTGAGCCAGGTGCAGTCGCATCGGGGCCAGTTGTTGCGGGAGGCACGAATGACGGAGGTGACCGACGCGCCGCGTCAGCACTCGTTCTTCGTGCACTACGTGGTAGTCGGGCTGGTGGGCTCCATCCTCGTGGCGATCGGAGCGCTGGGCGTCGGCTGGCTGCCGGTCAACACCTCTTTGTACGGGAACCCCGTGGTCATGGCCCTTCGCAGCCCCGGTGGTGGGGTGGCGTTGGCGCGGTTCTGCGTCATCGTGGGCATGGCCCTGATCCTGCAGGCATGGCTGGTGCTCGGCTACGACGTGCTGCGCGGCCGTGTGAAGGACCTTTCTGCGCTGTGGTGGACCCTGTTCGCCTGGTCGGCGCCGCTGCTGCTCACGCCGCCGCTGTTCAGCCGGGACGCCTACGCCTACTTCACCCAGGGCAAACTCCTGATCCAAGGGCTGAGTCCCTACGACGTCGGAGTCGCCGCCGAGTCGGGGTGGTTCAACGACGGCGCGGACCCTCTGTGGGCCGAGTCCCCGACGCCCTACGGTCCCTTGTTCTTGCTCATCGAGCGTGGCGTGGCCCAGTTCGTCGGCCCGCACCCGGTGTGGGCGGCCATCGCTTTCCGGCTCTGGGCGATGCTCGCGGTGGCGATTCTGGCCGTCGCGGTGCCTGCGCTTGCCGCCCGCCACGGCATCAGCCAGCCGAAAGCCCTGTGGCTCGCAGTGCTCAACCCGCTGGTCATCATGCACTTCGTCGCCGGCGCGCACAACGACGCCCTGATGGCCGCAGCGGTCGTGGTTGGCTTGCTCTGGGCGGTCGACTATCACCCCGTGGCGGGGACGCTTGCGCTGTCTGCGGGGATCGCCGTCAAACCCATCGCTTTAGTGGCGCTGCCCTTCGTCGGTCTGATCTGGGCGGGGGTGAACGCGGGCTGGTGGCAACGGATCCGCGCGTGGGCGCTCAGCGGTCTCATCGCCGCCGCGGTCGTGGTCGGTCTGGGCCTGGTCTCGGGCACGGGTCTGGGCTGGATCGCCGCGCTGTCCACGCCCGGCACCATCAGGACCTGGTTGTCGCCGCCCACCGCAGCCGGGATGATCGTCGGCGGGCTGGTCCGGGCGGTGGGCCTCGGGGACCACATGGACATCGCCGTGACGATATTCCGAGGTCTCGCCACGGTGGCTGCCGTCGGCATCCTGATTCTGCTCGTGCTTCGGCCCAGGGGTCGATCGGCGGTCCGAGGGGCCGGGCTGGCGCTGCTGGCGGTCGTGGTTCTCGGCCCCGTTGTGCAGCCCTGGTACCTGCTGTGGTCGCTACCGGTGCTGGCCGCCGCAGGGATGGCCGCCCGATGGTTGCACGCGACCTTGCTGCTCACCGCGGTATTGACTCTGCACGGCGTGGCCGGCACCAGCGCCACCAGCGATGCGCTGTTCGAGTTCGGCGACGGGCTCGGCCTGCTGGTCGTCGCCGGCCTGCTGGCACTCATCGTGTGGGCGTCGCCGCGCGAGCGCATCCTGCTGCTCGGCGATCCTGGCGACCCGGGCCTGCTGCCCATGGACCGCCCCGCGCAAGCCCGTTTCGATCAGATGGTGATGCTTCGCTGACTCAGCGCCAGGCCGCGGACCGGTAGGCGGGATCCGGGCCGGTGATGCGCTCGGCGGCCAGCCTCCCGCTGACCAGGACCATCGGTACGCCCACCCCCGGTTGGGTGCCTGAGCCGGTGAACACCACGTTCGCGCCCCAATGGTTGGCCGGCCGGAACGGACCGGTCTGGAACAGCGAGTGCGCGGCGCTGAACGGGGCGCCGGCCTCCATACCGCGGGCCTCCCAGCCGGCCGGGTCGGTGATGTTCTCCACCTCGATGGCATCGCTGAACCCCACGTATCCGCGATCCTCGAGCGTCTGCAGTGCTTGCTCCCGGAACCCGGGGTTGGGCCACTGGACCCGGCCGCGGGTGTTCGGGGTGATGAACAGGACGTAGTAACTCTGCTTGCCCGCAGGCGCCAGTGTGGGATCGGTGTGGGTCGGATTGGTGACCAGGAAGCTCGGGTCGGTCATGAGACCGCCGGAGAGGACCTCGTCGAAGGAACTGCGCCACGCGCGGCCGAAGTGGATGTTGTGGTGGGCGATCTTCGAGTAGCTCGCCGACGACCCGGCCAGCATCAGCCAGCAGCTCGGTGAGTAGTCCATCCGGTCGAAGCGGGGCTTGTCCTGACCCAGCAGGTCACGGTGCGCCACGGGCAGATCGGGGTTCAGCACAACCGCGTCGGCGGCGAATCGTTCCCCGTCGGTCGTGATCACGGCGGTGGCACGGTCCCCAACGGTCTCCACAGACTCCACTGTCACGCCGTAGTGGAACGTCACGCCGTGCTTGACCGCCGCGTCCGCCATCGCCACCGGCAATGCGTGCATCCCGCCGCGGGGCAGGTACACCCCGGCCACCGAGTCCATGTAGGAGATCACCGAGTACAAAGCCAGCGCCTTGTACGGCGAGAGCCCGGCATACATGGCCTGGAAGGAGAACAGCCGCTGGGTGCGCGGGTCCTTGAGGAAGGTGTTGACCTTGGGCTGCA
>JALOLM010000044.1 GCA_025455985.1 Candidatus Nanopelagicales bacterium
TCGCGCCAAGGACAACCGCTCGGGAATCAAGGCAGTGCAGGTTTCCAAGGGCAAGCCTCGCAAGAAGACGAAGGTGCAGAAGTTCCGCAGAACGCTCGCAGCGCCCGGTTCGGGCCGTGTGTTTGTGCGGGTTCGGGACGGCGCTGGCAACTGGTCGAAGTGGAGAGAAGTGGCGTAGTGGACTCGAAGAAGTTGTTGCGAATCCGCAGCGCGGCCGTCGGCCTCGCAGGCATGGGCCTCCTCGCTGTGCCTGGCGGCTCGAGCGCCGCCGCGGCCGAACCTGCTCCGGTCTATACAGGCTCTATCTCCGATGCCTACCTGTGGACGTACATCGACTACTCCGGACGCGGCCGCGACGATGGACTCGCCGTGGTGGCCAGATCGCACCAGATACCGAGATTGGCTGGTACATGGAGGAAGGTCTGGCTTCGGCGCAGGTGTTGTGGGGCGCATCGACCACCGCTGCTCCTGGCACGACCGGATCCTGCACCCACAACCTCGCGATAGATGGCGTAGAACTCTATGCCGGACCTCCAACCCGTGCGGCTGCGTCCTGGATCAACCCCTGGGTCAATCTCGACTTCCCGGACATGCGCAGCGGTACCCGCATCGAAGGTGCCGGTTTCACGGCATTCACCGCACAACCGGGCAGGCATACGGCGTCAATGTCCTTCGATTGCGGAGCGCTTGGAAGCGCGCGCTGGACCCACCCAGTGGTCGTGCTTCCCGCACCCGAGGCCGATCGTCCATCCGGGGTCTCGATCGAGGATGGCGCCGACTTCACCAACAGTCCACGAGTGAATCTGTGGCTCGGCTGGGAAGGCCTCGTCGACAGGGTCAAGGTGTCCAACGATGGCGGGTTCGCGCCTTCCAAGACCAAGGAGGTTCTGCTTCGCGAGAACGGACAACTCCCATGGACACTGGTTGAGCTTGCGGCCGAACGCATCCCCCGCACGGTCTACGTGAAGCTCCACTACGTCGAGAGCGGCTGGCAGAAGCAGACCTACACCGACGACATCATCCTCGACACCGTCAAGCCACAGGTTGTCTCCGCGACGCTGGGTGGGTCCGGAGGCGCCACGTTGGCCGCGGCGAATCGAACTCTGCGGGTCAAGGCCAAGGACAACAAGTCTGGGATCGCGTCGATGCAGATCTCTACGGGCAAGCCGAAGAAGAAAGCCAAGATCGTGAAGTTCCGTAAGGTCGTCAAGGTGACCGCTGGAACGGTGTACGTGCGTGTGCGCGACGGCGCCGGAAACTGGTCCGCCTGGCGTGAAGCCGGCTAGGGTACCCGCGGGGTCCAGCCCACCGTCACCACAGCGGATTTCGCCACCACGGTCCCGTTCTTGCCGAGCACGAGGACTCGATACCTGCCTATGCCGGGCTCGAATCCCTCGACGTCGTCGGAGACCTCGCCGGACGCCGGGATCCGGAAGGTGTCGAATCCGATCCAGGTGACCCGGCCTTGGACTTGGATCCGTACCCGCTTCCCCTGGGCCTTCCCCTTGGGCGTGACGCGGATTGTGTAAGGCACATCCTCGCCGACCGGTGCCGTGCTCTTGGCGATGCGTAGCACTGGAGTCAGATCCGCCGCAGCGGCAGGGCTTGCCAGACCGATGCTCGCGAGGGCCAGAACAACAATGGCTTTTCGCATTATGACCTCCCGGTTCCAGTGTGCCGCGTGACCCGCGCGGAAGCGGACTGCTGTGACGCGCGGCAGAATCGAGACATGGCTGCAAACACGCCCTGGCGTTCCCTGGTTAACGACGTCGCACACGACGATCCGGAACTCGCGGCCACAACCCGCAACGTCCTCACGCTGCTGATCGAGGTCGACAAGGAAATCGACAAGCGGGGTTCGCCCTACCCCCAGACCCTGGCCTACATCGTGGCTGTATGTGAGCAAGTGGACCCAACGTTGCGCGATGTGCTTGACGAGCAGGCGCCAGAGACCACCGCCAACTTTTCTGTGGAGGGCTTACTGCAGGCCTACGCCGGCGACGGCGGTCAGGACTGGGCCCGGTTGGGTGCGGTGTCTGCGGCCTGGCTGGCGCAGTTGGCGCCGTAGCGTGACGCTCGGAAGCGGCTGATAGGCTTAAGAGGTCGAACACCTCGACACCCTGTGCAAGCGGAACGTGCGTTCCCACCTCCCGGACTCCAAGTTCGGTGGTTCTGCGGGTGCCTGGTCAGCCAGGTGCGCCTTTCCGTTTGCCAACGCAACGAAGGAGGCGCCACATCAGCGAAGAACCACGCGTCAACGACCGCATCCGGGTTCCGGAGGTCCGACTTGTCGGCCCCAACGGCGAGCAGGTCGGAATCGTCCGAGTGGAGGACGCACTGCGACTAGCAGCTGAGTCCGACCTCGATCTTGTCGAAGTGGCCCCGATGGCCAAACCGCCGGTCTGCAAGCTCATGGACTACGGCAAGTACAAGTACGAGACCGCGCAGAAGGCCCGTGAGGCCCGCCGCAACCAGACCCACACGGTCATCAAGGAGATGAAACTCCGCCCGAAGATCGACAAGCACGACTACGAGACCAAGAAGGGTCACATCGAGCGGTTCCTCGGGCAGGGGGACAAAGTCAAGGTGACCATCATGTTCCGCGGTCGTGAGCAGTCCCGTCCCGAACTCGGGTTCCGGCTGCTGTCGAGGTTGGCGGACGACGTTGAAGAGTTGGGTTTCGTTGAAGCCTCACCGAAGCAAGACGGACGAAACATGATCATGGTTCTCGCGCCGCACCGGAAGAAGACCGCCGGCCGGGAACACAACGGCCAGGAGTAGGAGAAGACATGCCGAAGATGAAGACCCACAGCGGGGCCAAGAAGCGCCTGCGCAAGACGGGCAAAGGCAAGATCATGCGTGAGCAGGCCAACAACCAGCACATGTACGAGCAGAAGTCGTCGCGGCGCAAGCGCCGTTTGCGCCAGGACCAGGTCCTGAGCCCCGGCGACACGAAGATCGCGAAGCGCCTGCTGGGCGAGCGCTGAGGAGGACTGACAAATGGCACGTGTGAAGCGCGCGGTCAACGCGCAGAAGAAGCGTCGCAGCACTCTCGAGAAGGCCAGTGGTTACCGGGGGCAGCGCTCCCGGCTGTACCGCAAGGCCAAGGAGCAGGTCACACACTCGGGTGTGTACGCCTACGACCACCGCAGGGACCGCAAGGGTGACTTCCGGCGGCTGTGGATCCAGCGGATCAACGCCGCTGCCCGCGCCAACGGGATGACCTACAACCGGTTCATCCAGGGCCTGAAGGCCGCTGGTGTCGAGGTCGACCGCCGCATGCTGGCTGAGCTCGCCGTCAACGACGAGAAGGCTTTCGCCTCGCTGGTGGAGACTGCCAAGGCAGCTCTCCCCGCGGCCGCCTGAGGCCCATGACCACGAACGGCCCCACCTCGGTCAAATCTGATCGGGTTGGGGCCGTTCGGCGTCTGTCGCAACGCAAGTTCCGTCAGCAGGTGGGCCGGTTCCTGGTCGAAGGACCACAGGCGGTGCGGGAGGCGGTCCGTTTTCATCCTGAGGCGATCGACGAGATCTTTGTTGTCGATGGCTCGGACTTCGCCGCGGACGGACTGAGAGTCACCGAGGTGCCTGAGGCAGTGCTCCTGGCGATGACCGAGACGGTACACCCCCAGGGGGTGGCCGCAGTCTGCAGGTTCCTGCCGTTCGAACCGCCGGTCGACCCCAAGTTGGTCGTCGTATTGCACGACGTTCGCGACCCCGGCAACGCCGGCACGATCCTGCGGACCGCCGATGCAGCCGGGGCTGACGCTGTGTATTTCACCGGCGAATCGGTGGACCCCTACAACGGCAAATGTGTTCGCAGCACCGCCGGATCGCTGTTCCACATCCCCTTCACTGTCTGCGATCTGGCAAGTGTGCCGACTGATGGCCTGCAGGTGCTTGCCACATCCGGCTCTGCGGAGCGCAGTCTCGACGAACTGGACCTGTCAGAGCCGACGGCCTGGGTCTTCGGCAACGAAGCCCGCGGGCTGCCCGACCTTGGCCTGCCCACTGTGTCCATCCCGCTCTTCGGGGATGCGGAGTCACTCAATCTGGCCTCAGCTGCGGCGATTTGCGTTTATGCCAGCGCCCTGGCTCAACACCGCTGAAACACCGCGCTAGTCCTTTGCCTGCAGGTCCAGCCACCGCATGATCCCCGCGACGTTGGCCTGAGTTCCCGATAGTTCTTCCTGCGCCGCCAGCAGTTCGGGGTCGTCGTACAAGTGGACGTGGCGTTGCCGGTCCTGCTCCCTCACCATGGCCACTGCGTGGTCGACGTCTGGCGACACCTGGCGTGCGAGCCTGACGGTGTCAACCCATGTGTGCAACTCGTCCACCGAAGCGTCGAGTGTCTCTTCGACCGCTGTCACAGGGCCGAAGTGACTGAAGAGCAGTCGCGACGGTTGTACGGCGCGCATGGCGGCCAGAGAACTCAACGTGAGGTCGAGGTTGAAGTCTGGCGGCGGAGTTGCAGGGCGCACATCCGCGGTCTGCGGCACATACACCCCGGCCGCATCTCCGGTGTAGAGGTCGCCGGTGGCCGAGTCCACCAGTCCAATGTGGTGTGAAGCGTGCCCAGGATTGTGGAACGCGTCCAGGCGCCGGCCGTCGCCGAGGTCCACGGTGCCGCGCTCCCCGATAGCCACGATCCGCTCGGGGGCTGTGGGCAGCAGGTCTCCGAACAGTCGGTCCATCGCTTCCCCGAACACCCGGTGTGCGCTGGCCACCAGCCGGGACGGGTCGGCCAGATGCCGTGCGCCGCGCTCCTGCACGACGATCTGCGCGTTGGGGAACGCCCGTGCCAGGTCACCCACCCCACCGGCGTGGTCCAGGTGGATGTGCGTCACGACGATGCTGGCGAGGTCCTCGGGACCCACCCCGAGTCGCTGCAACTGTTCGATGACGACGGGCGCGGATCTGGCTGTGCCCGTCTCCACCAGGCACGGCCGGGATCCCCGGATCAGGTATGACGATGTGATCGAGTCGTATCCGCCCATACGTGTGTCCATCATGAACACGTCGTGGCCGAGGTCGGTGGTGTCGATGTGCACGTGGCCATCGTGCACCCGAAAACTCCCCAGCGTGCGCCCAATAGACTTGTGGGGTGTCTGCTCCCAACAAGAACTTCGATCCGGTGACGCCCGCAGCGCTGGACCCGGCGAACCTTCAGGCGGCGGTCGACGCCGCGTTGTCGGCCATTGCCGCCGCCGAGGACCTCCCAGCGCTCAAGCAGGCCCGCCTCGAGCACTCCAGTGACAAGTCGCCCCTCGCGTTGGCCAACCGGGAGATCGGCGCCCTCCCGCCGAGTGCCAAGGCGGCCGCGGGCAAGGCAGTAGGTGCAGCTCGTGGCGCGGTCAACCAGGCCCTCAAAGCGCGCGAGGCCGCCCTGAAGGTCGCTGAACGCGAGCGCATTCTCACCTCCGAACGGGTAGACGTAACGCTGGTCAACGACCGGGAACCGGTGGGCGCCCGCCACCCCATCCACACCATCAGTGAGCACATTGCCGATGCCTTCGTGTCCATCGGTTACGGGGTGGTCGAAGGTCCTGAGCTGGAGTCCGAGTGGTTCAACTTCGATGCGCTGAACATCGACCGCGACCACCCCGCCCGCACCATGCAGGACACCTTCTTCGTCGGAGCAGCCGACAGTGGCGCGGTGCTACGCACGCACACCTCACCGCTGCAGATCCGGACGCTGCTGACCCAGGCACCCCCGGTCTACGTCGTCTGTCCGGGCCGGGTCTACCGCACCGACGAACTCGACGCCACCCATACGCCGGTCTTCCACCAGGTCGAGGGCCTCGCAGTGGACAAGGGCCTGAGTATGGTCGACCTGAAGTCCACTCTGGATTGGTTCGCGGCCACGATGTTCGGAGAGGGAATCGTTACCCGGCTGCGGCCGAGCTACTTCCCGTTCACCGAGCCTAGCGCTGAGGTGGACCTTGAGTGTTTCGCGTGTCGCGGCGAGAGTGTGGGCAACCCCGACCGTCCCTGTCGCACATGCTCCTCAGAGGGCTGGATCGAATGGGGAGGATGCGGCATGGTCAACCCGAGGGTCCTGCGCTCCTGCGGGATCGACCCAGACGAGTACACCGGTTTTGCGTTCGGCATGGGGATCGAGCGCACGCTGATGTTCCGGCACGGGATCACGGACATGCGCGACCTTGTGGAAGGTGACGTGCGCTTCACGACGGCATTCGGGATGGACGGCTGATGCGGGCACCGCTGAGTTGGATCAAGGAGTACGCGGCGCTGCCGGAGCAGGTGAGCGCCCGGGAGGTCGCCGAGCGCCTCATCGCAGTGGGCCTCGAGGTGGAGTCCGTCGACGAGGTCAGCGTTGAGGGCCCGCTAGTGGTCGGCCGCGTCTTGGAGATCGAGGAACTGACCGAGTTCAAGAAGCCGATCCGGTTCTGCCAAGTCGATGTCGGAGATCAGGTCCGCGGGATCATCTGCGGCGCGACGAACTTCGCCGTGGGTGACCTGGTGGCCGCGGCCCTTCCCGGAGCGGTGCTGCCCGGCGGGTTCCAGATCAGCGCCCGCAAGACCTACGGGCACGTCAGCGACGGGATGCTTGCCTCTGGGCGGGAACTGGGCATCAACGACGAGTACGACGGCATCCTGATTCTGGCCGAGGGTGAGGTCGGGCAGGACGCGCGTGGCGTGCTGGGTCTGGACGACGCCGTGCTGGACATCGCGGTCACGCCGGACCGGGGGTACTGCCTGTCCATCCGCGGCATCGCCCGGGAGGCGGCGCTGGCCTTCGACGTCGAGTTCTCTGATCCCGCCGCTGCGGTCCCCGCTCTCGAAGCCGCCGGCCCCACCCAGCCGGTGGATCTGCGGGCCGGCGCGGACCGCTTCACGACGCGGGTCCTCACCGGTGTCGACCCCAGCGCAGCCAGCCCCGCCTACATGGTTCGGCGGCTCACCCAGTGCGGCATGCGACCGGTGAGTCTGGCGGTGGACATCACGAACTACGTCATGCTCGAACTCGGTCAGCCGCTTCACGCTTTCGATGCGGACAAGCTCACCGGCGCCATCCAGGTGCGGCTGCCGCATGACGGAGAAACCCTCGAGACCCTGGACCACGTACAGCGCACGCTCGACCCCCAGGACGTTGTCATCGCCGACGACTCCGGGGCCATCGCGCTGGCTGGTGTGATGGGCGGCTTGACCACGGAGATCGACGACGCGAGCACCAACGTGGTGCTTGAGGCGGCCCACTTCGGTGCTTCGCGAGTCGCGGCGACCTCCCGGCGCCACAAGTTGTCCTCAGAGGCGTCACGGCGCTTCGAGCGTGGCGTGGACGACGACTTGGCCCTCGCGGCCTCCAACCGTGCCGCCCATCTGTTCGCAGAACTCGCCGGGGCGGACATCGGCGGACTGGTGGACATCGACAGTCGTGAGGCGATCACCGGCATCGCGTTCGACCCGCAACTCCCCACCCGGATCGTGGGCCTGGACATCCCCGAGGCCACCGTGACGGCGGTCCTTACGCGGATCGGCTGCAATGTCGACGGCCAGAGTGTGCAGCCGCCGTCCTGGCGTCCGGACCTGCGTGAGCCCATCGACTTGGTCGAAGAAGTCGCCAGGGTCGTCGGCTACGACCGGATTCCCTCCCGGGGTCCGGCCATGGGCACCGGCATCGGTCTTTCCGAGTCCGACCGCCTGCTCCGACGTCTGCGACGCCGGCCCGCCGAACTGGGTCTGGTGGAGGTGCTCAGCTACCCGTTCCTGGGTGAGGCAGAGCTGGACGCACTCGGCCTGCCCGCCGACGACCCCCGACGGGTGGCCGTGCGCTTGGCGAACCCCTTGAGTGACGAGCAGCCGCTCATGCGCACCACGCTGCTGCCGGGTCTGCTGGCCGTGGCGCGCCGCAACGTCGGACGAGGCGCGGACAGCCTGCAGGTCTATGAGTACGGCCAGGTCTTCCGCGATGTCGCTGAGGTGCGAGCTCCAGTCGCCGACGCGGGAACCCGCCCTGAAGGCCACGTCCTTGATGCGATGCTGTCCGCGCTGCCACGGCAGCCCGAGCACCTCGCCGTGCTTGTCGCCGGTGCGTGGTCACGTTCGGGTTGGTGGGGTACCGGCAGGGACTGCGACTGGTCGGATGCGATCCGGCTGGCCAGGGCCGTGGCGCGGGCCGTCGGCGTGCACCTCGACGTCGAGACGGACGCTCACGCACCCTGGCACCCGGGTCGCTGCGCCCGCCTGACTGTGGACGGACACCTGGCCGGGCACGCCGGTGAGTTGCACCCGGACGTCGTGGAAGCCTACGGACTTCCCGCCCGGGCCGCCGCGGTGGAGTTGGACCTGTCGGTTCTGCTGGCTGCTGCAACGCCCGTGGTCGCAGCGCCGGCCGTCTCCACCTTCCCGGTTGCCAAGGAGGACGTGGCCCTGGTCGTGGACCGCGAATTGAGTGCGGAGCAGTTGCGCAAGGCTCTGGAGCGGGGCGGAGGAGCGCTGCTGGAGAGCGTGCGCTTGTTCGATGTGTACGAGGGGCCGCAGGTGCCTGATGACAAGAAGTCCCTGGCGTTCTCGCTTCGCCTTCGGGCATCGGATCGCACGCTCACAGAAGACGACATCACCGGCGTGCGGGAAGCAGCCCTGGCGGCGGCTGCCGAGCTAGGTGCACAACTGCGCGGCTGAGCGAGGTCAGGCCGCACAGACGAACGGCGCCTGGCGTACGTAGAGACGCTGCTCAACGACGTCCGCCAGGAAAATGGCCAGATCCGTCCGGCGGATTGAGGTTGAGGAGCCCGGGACGTGCGCGTCGTGGGTAACCGATCCCGTTGCGGGTCCGTCCACGAGCCGCGGCGGTCGCACCAGGGTCCAGTCGAGGTTGGATGCGGCGAACACGGCGTACTCAGACACCTTGTCCTTGGCCATCGCGCCGCCGACGCTGCGAACCATGAAGCTGATCACCTTGTCGCGGGTTCCCTTGCGGTCGCCCGGCACGTCGATACCAGCGCCGCTGACTCCCACAAAGCGGGCCTGCGCGGGCAGCAGATCGACGAGCAGGTTCGCGGTGCGAGTCTGCAGGTCGCTCTCGCGTCCGGACGGTCCAAGCGTCGACACCACGGCGTCGGCTCCGTCAACAAGTTGCCGGACCGGTTCCCGATCAGTGCTCGATCCGGGGATGACGGTCACCGCATCGCGTTGGTCCGCGAGTTTGTCCGGGTTGCGTGCCAGCACGGTGATCTCGTGACCGCGGCGCAGCAACTCGGCAACCAGCGGGGTGCCGGTGCGGCCGGTGGCTCCGATGACAGCGATCTTCATGGCGTTCCTTTCGGTGCATCTGCATGAGCGAATCGGCGCAGCAGGTCGGCGAATTGTTCGCGTTCTGCGGGTGTGAAGTCGGCGGTGGCGCGGCTGAGCAGCCCCAGCCGGAACCGCAAGCCCTCGTCGGCCAGTCGGCGTCCCCGCGCTGTCAGGCCGACTTGGACCGTCCGGCTGTCATCAGGGTCTGCGGTCCTGTCCACCGCGCCCACCGCCTCCGCGCGGGCAACCAGTCGGCTGGCAGTTGAATGTGCGACATCGAGATCTTGGGCGAGCGTCGAAATGGTGGCGTGACCGCCGTGCTCGCTGAGGAAGTGCACGATCCACATCGTGGACATGTCCACGTCGCCCAGGTCAGCGTCGCGGATCCGGCTGGGCGAGGTCCACATGCGGCGCATGCGGATCAGGGCGTCATCGATGGTGCGCAGATCGGCGTCAGTCATGCCCACACCTGCCTGTGATGCTGCGCCCATTCCTCGAAACGCTGCGGCTCGTGGCCAGTGACGGCGAGGACGTCGTCGGTGAGTCCGTCCGCCTTGCCGAACCGGGCGGCCGAGTAGATCGCAACGGTCACCAGTGCCATCGGAAGGGGCATGCTCAACGTCCGGGTGGCGTGCAGGAGATAACGCAGCGCGCCGGGCCGGCCGTAGCGAATCGGGCGTCCGAGCGCGTCGGTCAGGACTGTGCACACCTGCTCGTAGGTCAAGGCCTGAGGACCAGTCGGCGTCCAGGCTGCATTGTGATGGGCTGTCGGGGCCAGCAGCGCGGCCACTGC
>JALOLM010000045.1 GCA_025455985.1 Candidatus Nanopelagicales bacterium
GGTCAGCTGACCCCGTCCATGAAGCTCAAGCGCAACGTCGTCATGGGCGAGTTCAGCGATGAGGTCGAAGCCCTGTACTCCTGAGGTAGCGTCGCTGCGGCCCCCATCCGGCTCCCCGGGTGGGGGCCGCAGTGCGCTCGGGAGTCTGACCCACCGGCGAGGTCGGGCCGAATCGAGCATGTCGGGGGTCCAAACGTGGTGGAATCGTGCGCGTGGGAACGATCATCGCCGTGGCTGTGGCTGTCGGTGGCCTGCTAGGCCTGGCGCTGTGGACGATGCAGCAGCGCCGGCGCAGCGGTGAGGAGTACCGCGCCGCCCACCGCCTGCTGAGCCGGCTGCAGACTGTATCCCGGCAACTGCCGGCAGGTCTGGACGAGGTCGCCCTCGCCCAGCAGACCCTCGACGAACTCAGCAAGCATGTCCCCTCCCAACGATCGGTCCTGTACGTCAACCAGGACGACCAACTCGTGCCGTACGCGGTCAAAGGCGCTGAGCGCAGCCCGTTCCCGACCCTGGACACCTCTTTGACGCAGTCGCTGGGCGACGGCAAGCCCCTGGCCGGTAAAGGCGTGATCACCAGTTCGTCCAACCAGGAGGCCCTCATCCCGTTGACGCTGGGATCTCGGCTGGTAGGGGTGGCGGCTCTGCAGAACGATGCCTCCGCGTTCGACACCGGCACCCTCCGACAGGCTCTGCCGGACGCCCAGGAGGCCGCGCTGCGGATCGATACCGGTCGCCTGTTCGCCGACGTACGGACCGCAGCCACCACTGAGGAGCGCCGGCGCCTGGCCCGCGAGATCCATGACGGGATCGCCCAGGAGCTCGCCAGCGTCGGCTACGCCCTCGACGTGCTGGTCGCTGATCTGCAGGGCATGCAGGGTCAGTCGTTGGCCGATGACATCCGCACAGAGGTGCGCAGGATCATCACGGAGTTGCGCCTGAGCATCTTCGATCTGCGAGCCGACGTGCAACCCGGTGTCGGTCTCGGCTCAGCGCTGACCAGCTACGTGCAGCAGGCAGGCACGGCCGCGGGACTCACAGTGCACCTGGTCATGGACGAGGCCCACGAGCGTTTGGCGCTGGCGCAGGAGACCGAACTGCTGCGAATCGCCCAGGAGGCGGTGACCAATGTTCGCCGGCACGCGGACGCGGAGAACGTCTGGGTGACGTGCCGGGTGGACCCTCCATACGCGTTCCTACGCATCGCCGACGACGGGGTGGGCATGGACTCGCCGCGCGAAGACAGCTTCGGGTTGGACATTATGCAGGAACGGGCAAACCGGATCGGGGCTGAATTGTCCTGGCATCCCCGCGAGGGGGGAGGCACAGTCCTGGAGGTGGTACTCCAGCCACCGGTCGGCGAGAGGGAGGAGTGAGCCGATGGCCATATCAGTGCTCCTCGTCGACGATCATGAGCTGATCCGCCAGGGTCTGCGGCGGTCCTTCGAGCGCGACGGCGATTTCGAGATCGTCGGTGAGGCCGGCTCCGTGGCCGACGCCGAGCGGCTGCTGCGGATCACCCGGCCCGACGTCATCGTGCTCGACGTGCGACTGCCCGACGGTTCAGGCCTCAAACTCGCCGCCGGTTCCCGCGAACGTTACCCACAATTGGGCATCGTCATCCTGACCATGTACGCAGGTGACGAGCAACTGTTCGCCGCGCTGGAGGCGGGGGCCTCTGCCTTCGTCCCGAAGAACGCCCCCTCCGACGATGTCGTGGCTGCCGCCCGCCACGCGGCCACCACCCCTCAGTCCTTCACCGCAAAGGACCTCGCCGACGCGATGAAGCGCAAACTGAGCCCGAGCGGGCCGCAGTTGAGTCCCCGCGAGCGCGAAGTCCTGCAATTACTCGCCGACGGACTCGGAGTGGCCCAGATCTCCCGGCGACTGTTCATCAGCGAGTCGACGACCAAGACCCACATCTCGAAGCTGTACGAGAAGCTCGGTGCAGGCAATCGCGCCCAGGCCCTGATGACCGCTCTGAAACTCGGCTTGCTGCGACAGTCGGATCCCACAGTCTGACCTGCGATACTGGTCACGCCCAGCGCGGCGGGATCATCGATCGGAGTGAAGAGTGCAGCTTGTGCCTCCTGCACGAGGCTGGTGGTCGCTACCCACTGCCGCGTTCGTCCTCACCCGACTGTGGCTGATCGCCATTCCGTTCGGGTATGTCGCGTATCTGGGCGGGACGCTGGTCATCAACGACGTGACCCTGTATGAGAATTGGGCCGACATCCTGCAGCAGGGCCGATTCCCCGTCGGCGATCCGATGTGGCAGTACCCACCGCTGGTGGGCCCCCTGCTCGCAGCGGGCGCGTTGATCCCACCCGACCCGACGTTGGGCCTGGTCCTGCTCATGCTCGCGTTCGACGCGGCGGTCTTCTTCGTGCTCATGCGTTCGGCTAGAACTGGTTCCAGCGTGGAGGGCGTCTGGGCCTGGATTGCCGCGGGCATGCTCATCGGCCCGGTCTGGCTGACACGTTTCGACGTCGTGCCCGCACTGTTCGCCGTGTTGGCGCTGCTGTGGATCAACCGGCCGGTGCGCTCCGCCGCGATGATGGCCCTCGGCGCCCTGTTCAAAGTCTGGCCGGTTCTGCTGCTCATCAGCGTCCCCCGCCGTCAGTTGGCCAAAGCCAGCGTGTCCTTCGCGGCCACGGCAGCGGCCGTGCTCGGGGTGCTCATCCTGACCTTCGACGGCGCCGGGGCGTTCGCATCCGAACAACGCGCACGGGGTCTTCAGATCGAGTCGCTGGCCGCACTGCCTTTCATGATCGGTCACCATTTCGGCTGGGATCGGACATTCATCTACCGCTACGGCGCCATGGAGGTGGAGGCTCAGGGGACGCAGATGGTGGCGTTGGTCGTCACCGTCGCCGCGCTGGTTGCGCTCGGCGCCATCGCCGTACTGCGCCTGACGGGTCGGCTCGACCACGCCGCACCGGCGGACATCGCACTGGTGGTGGTGCTGGTATCGATGATCACCTCGCGCGTCCTCTCTCCCCAGTATCTGGTGTGGGTGGCCGCTATCAGCGCCGTGTGCCTGCTCGATCGACGGACCGCCATGCGCCCGGTCATCGTGATGCTGATGCCTGTGGCGCTTCTGGGACAGGTGCTGTACCCCATGCACTACAACTGGCTGATGTCGGACACAGAGGTGCGCGGGTTGATACTGCAGTCCGTGCGGATAGCTCTGCTGGTCGCTGCTGCGGCCTGGGGCGCTTGGCGTCTAGTCAAACGTCCCAGCACCACGACCGACGTCCGGATCGATGCCGTCGAGCAGGTCGGTCAGCCGGCCTGAGACGATCGGCCAGGTCCACTGCTGCTCGACCCATGCCCGCCCCCGTGCTCCCATGGTTCGTGCGAGTTCGGCATCGTCGAGCAGATCGACGACCCGTCCCGCGACATCGTGCAGGCTGCGGCCGTCCACGACGAACCCGGTCTCCCCATCGAGCACCGCATCCGGGGCGCCACCGGAGTCACCAGCGATCACGGGCAGTCCGATGGCGCCGGCCTCCAGGTAGACGATGCCCAGACCTTCGACGTCCCATCCCCGGTTGCGGGTCCGGCACGGCATCGCGAACACGTCTCCGGCCGCGTAGTGTCGCGGCAGCGCCTCCCACACTATCAGCAGCGCGGCATCGGGCACCTTCTTCTGGATGAGCGGCAGCGCCCGGATGAGTGTGTCCTGGCCCTTGCGCGGCATCAGCCGTGAGACGCAGACGATCACGGGCCGGTCGGCCAAGCCGAACTCGGAGCGCACCGCCAGTCCCTGCTCGCGAACGCGCGGGTGGAACGTGTCGGCATCCACGCCGGGGACCAGGCGGCGCATCCGAGCCGCCGCCTCCGGCCGCAACGCAGAGGCGATGCGCGACCGCGTGTACTCCCCCAGGTAGGTGATGGTGTCCACCGAGTCCCCGATGGAGCGCATCACGGACTTCGCACCCGGCGTCGTGGCCCAGGCCGCCTCGTGGCCGTGGGTCATGGCAACAATCGGACCCATCTCCCGGGAGCGCAGCCGCGGAGCCAGCAGCCCCAGCGGTGCCGCCGCCCCGAACAGCACACGGTCGCAGCCATGTTCGGCTGCGATCTGGCGCGCCCTGTTCAACACCAGCGGCTCCGGCAGCATCAACGAGGTCCGGTGCCGCACCACCGGAAACGGCTGTTCGGCGTCGAACTGCGCACTGCGTTTCCAACTCGGCGCATAGACGACCACGGAGTCAGGTGGCTGGTTCAGCAGCACGCCGTGCACGAAGGCTTGGATGCCGCCTGCGCGCGGGGGAAAGTCATTGGTGATGACCAGGGTCTTGTTCACGCGATCGGTCAGGACCCTGGTCGCCCGGCGCCCGCGAACTCGGCCATGTACTCGTTCGTGAACAGCTTCTCGTACACCACACCCTCGCGTGGGCCCTTGGCATGCACGAAGTAGCCGTCGCCGGTGTAGATCCCGGCATGTTTGCCGGTGCCGTACAGGAAGACGATGTCGCCGGGGGCGAGGGCTGTGATGTCGACGCGCTCGGTCGTGTCGTACTGACGCTGAACGGAGTGCGGGAGATCCACGTCGGCTACCGCCCACGCCGCCTTGACCAGTCCGGAAGAATCGTAGGAGTCAGGGCCGGTCGCGCCTGCCTCGAACGGCTTGCCCACCTGCCGGATCGCAAATTTGACCACGGGCCGGGTGGTGGAGGCAGGCAGTTCCGAGACCGCATCGACTGCGTCCTGCGCCTGTTCCTGTTGCTGTTCCTGCTGGCGGGCGAGCTCCTCGGCCAACTGCTGCTGCTGCTCCACCTGCAACTGCGACAACAGCGCCGTGGATTCGGCCACCCGGGAGTCGATGGCGGACTTCGCGTCCAGCATGTCGTCGCGAGCCCTCTGCGCTTTGCGCTCCGCCTTCTGCAGTGCTTGTTCATCACGGGTCAACTGCTGTTCGGCGACCTCGGTGCTCACCAGCGCGGAGTTCTGCTGGCCGGCGATGATCCGTGCCACATCCAGAGTCGCCAGCCAGTCGGACGGCTGGTCTGCGGCCAATACGAGCCATGTGGGGTCCACGCCACCGTTGCGGTAGATCTGCCCCACGACCATGTCCAGGTTGCGCTGGCTGTCCGTCAGCGCCGTGCGCGTGGCCTCGAGTTCCGCCTGTTTCGCGGTCACCGCTTCCTGTGCCTGTTGCCACTCGAGATTGGCGTCATTGGCCGCTTCCGCCGCCGCAGCCGCCTGCTGCTGCAGATTCGCCAACTCCGACTGGACCTGGGCGATCTCCTGTTCGATGTCGGCCGTGGCCGGCAGGCAGGTCGCATAGACCAGGGCGCACGACATCCCCGCGACGAGCGCGCTTCGGACGCGATACGACCCCATACCACCATTGTGCACCCAAGGCCCCCGACTCGGCCTCACCTCAGACGGCGCGCACGAAGCGTAACGGTGAGACCAGTCCGGTCGCGGCCAAGGCGTCCACAGCCGCCACCTCGTCGGCGGTCAACTGGCCGTCACCTGGGGTGTCCAACAATGCGGTCACAACACAGTCGCCACAAGCCGCGGGCCTGGCCGAACACGAACCACAATCAATGAGCATCCGTCTCTCCAATCACCTGTCCCCGTGAGGGTAGAGAGCACCTGTGACAAAAGTGAGCGGCGAATCCCGCGACCGGTGCCGATCAGTCCTGCGGGTGCTCGCCGAGTCCTGGAGCCGACAACGGGTCATGATCGCCGGCATCCAGCCACGGCAGCGCTGGAAAGACTTCGTGGACGCTGCCGTCGGAGGCCACCACCCGGCGCATCACTGCCCGAGCCGTGAGGTTGTCGTGCTGCATCGCTTCACTGAGCGTGAGTGCAGGTCCCACACAAGTGTCCTCGTGGGCCAGGAGCGCCAGCCAGTGGTCCCGCGGCGCAGACCCGAACAACGCACGCAGCTCGGCGCGCAGAGCGCCCTGTCGTGCCAGGTCGTACTGGGCTACCTTCCAGTCGGACAACCCGAGCAGGTCCAGGATGCGTCCGAAGAACTTCGGCTCGAGAGCACCCACCGTCAGCCACGCACCGTCAGCGCACTCGTAGACGTCGTAGCAGGCCCAGCGCCCCGTGAGGTCCCAGGGCGTCTGCGGCGACTCCCCTGTAGCCAGCCACCCACCCAGCGGCAGTTGCGCCAGAGCCAGCGCCGAATCCACCATCGTGATCTCGTAACGCACGAATTCGCCGGTTGCAGCCAGTCGCAGCCCAGCCACCACCGCCAAAGCAGCGTTGAGTCCCGAGGCCAGGTCGGCCACCTGCAAGCCCGGGACCGCAGGGCTCCCCGCCAGAGTAAGTACGCCCGCGTAGCCCAGGGCGTTGAGGTCGTGGCCCGGTACCTGCTCGAGTTCCCCACCGGAGCCGTACGCGTCGATGGTTACGTGCACGAGGTTCGGCCGTAGTTGCTCCAGGCGCTCCCGGCCGAACCCGAGCCGATCGAGCACCCCGGGCCGGAACGAGTCAACCAGCACATCAGCGCCGGCGACCAGACCTGCGAACTCCAGAGCACCCGACTCCGCCTTGAGATCGAGGACGCGACTTGTCTTGCCGCGGTTCAACTGCACGAACGCCCCGGACTCCCCTGAGGCCAGGTGCGGGGCCACCCACCGGGTGCCATCGCCTTCGGCGGCCTCCACTTTGACGACGTCGGCACCTAGTTCCACCAGCGCCACCGTCGCGTAGTTGCCGGGCAGCAACCTGGTCATGTCCAGGACCCGGACACCGGACAGCGGCAAGTCAGACATCCTCGACCCTCGCAACCAGTTCCACGCTGTCGTCGGCACCGCACCAGCGGCAGGTCACGTTCTCGATGTCGTCGACCAGAGCCGTCTCCTCTTCCACCGTCCAGGAGCCACCGAGGTCGAAGTGCCAATACTGCTTCGAGCGCTTGGTGCGCAGCACGTCGAATCGGGTGAGATTGCCGCAGCGTGAGCAGCGCCAGCGCGTAGTGCTGTCGGGAACGGAAATGGCCACGCACTCACCCTACGCAGGGCGCTGGGGCCCCCGGTGCGGCGCTACCGCGATTTGTCAGGGGCCTGGCCTAGCGTCACGAGCATGTCGGCCGTCGCGAAGTACGAAGCCCCCCCGGGTGAGCAACTCGACCTCGATCTCGAGGGAGAACTGCTCGCCGGCACCACCTTCTGCGTCGTCGACCTCGAGACGACCGGCGGGAGTCCGAGCGATGGCCGGATCACCGAGATCGGCGCCGTCAAGGTCCGCGGTGGCGAGGTGCTCGGAGAGTTCCGCACATTCGTCGATCCCGGACAAACACTCCCAGCGTTCATCACGGTCCTGACCGGAATCACAGATCGCATGCTGTCAGGGGCACCTCAGGAAGGCGATGCGGTGCCACTGCTGCTCGAGTTCATGGCCGGTAGCGTCTTCGTCGCCCACAATGCCCCGTACGACACTGGATTCCTCAAGGCCGCCTGCGACCGGTTGGGCCTTCATTGGCCGAATCCGCATGTCATCGACACTGCCCGCCTGGCCAGGTCGCTGTTGGGCCGCGATGAGGTCGCCAACCACAAACTGGGGACTCTGGCCGCGTACTTCCACGCCAGCGTTCAACCATCCCACCGGGCCCTGGACGACGCCCGCGCCACGGTGGACGTGCTGCACGGCCTGATCGAGCGGCTGGGCACCGCCGGGGTGTTCACCGTGGAAGAACTGGCCACCTCCATGCGCAAGGTGCCGCGGCAACGGCGCGACAAACGCCACCTGGCTGACCGCCTCCCGGAAGGTCCTGGCGTCTACGTCTTCCGCGACGCACAGGACCGTCCCCTGTATGTGGGGGTCTCCCGCGACATCCGCCGCCGGGTGCGGTCGTACTTCACCAGCGCCGAGCAGCGGCCGCGCATGACCGAGATGGTGTCGATCGCACAAACGGTCACCGCGGTGCGATGTGCGACGGACCTCGAGGCCCGGGTGCGCGAACTACGCCTGATCGCCCAATGGAAACCGCCCTATAACCGCCGGTCGCGCCATCCCGAGAAGAACGTATGGCTCAAGCTCACACGCGAGGCCTTCCCACGACTGTCGGTGGTCCGGTCCGTGGCCGCCGACGAGGGCCTCGGAGCCGTCTACATCGGCCCGCTATCGTCCCGATCGGATGCCCACGACGCGGCGGCAGCCATCACTGAGGCGACGGGACTGAGGGCGTGTACCCAGTCCATCCGACCTGGCAGGCGCGCGCCGGGCTGCGTCCTGGCTGAGATCGGTCGCTGCTCGGCTCCGTGCCAGGGCACGATGGATCCTGCTGCCTACACCCCCACAGCGGCGAGAACCCGCGATGTCATGCTCGGCAAGGACTCGGCGCTGGAGTCGACCCTCGCCCACCGGATGAAGGTCCTCGCCGAGGGCCAGCGCTTCGAACAGGCAGCCCTGTGGCGCGACCGCCTCGAGGCCGCGCTGCGCGCCCGCGATGGCGCCTCTGAATTGCGGGTTTTCGCCCAGATCCCGCAGATCGTCGCCGCCGCATCCCGGACAGGTGGTTGGGACATCCACGTGATCCGACACGGGCGTATGGCCGCAGCCGGCTTCTGCCCGACCAACGGCGAACCTCGGACATTTGTGCAGACCCTGATCGCAACGGCCGAACATGTTGCCGCGCCTGCTCCCCCGGACTCCGCGGCACTCGTGGCCGAGACCCGCATGATCCTGCGCTGGCTCGACGATGCCCGACCCGTGGCCGTGGACGGCCAGTGGGCGCTTCCGATCAGGCCTTCAGTGAGGAAGTGACCTCGACCCAGCGGTCTAACAGTCTCGCGGCTGCTCCCGAATCCAGAGCCTCTGTCACGCGGGTGACGCCTTCTTCGATACGAGTGGCCAGGCCTGCCCCCGGATCGCCGACCGCGGCCCAGGCCGCCCAAGCAGCCGCGGCGTTGGCCACCACAACGTCGCGTACCGGGCCACCTGCACCGGCGAAGACGTCCCGCGCGAGCTGCGCGTTGCGCTCGGCGTCCCCACCACGCAGTGCCGAGATCGGCGAGCGCGCTACGCCGAACGTCTCTGGGGTGAAGTTTGTGGTGGTCACGCGTTGACCCGTGGCATCCCAGACCGCTGTCGGCCCCTCGGTGGTGATCTCATCGAGCCCATCCAGACCCCGGACCACCAGCGCCTTAACCCCTTGCTGGTGCAACACGTCGGCCATCACCGACGCCATGGGATCGAAGGCGCACCCCACGAGCGCAGCAGCCGGTCGGGCCGGGTTGGCCAACGGCCCGAGAATGTTGAAGAAGGTGGGAATCCCCAACTCGCTGCGGGCCGCCGCCGCATGCTTGAGCGCCGGGTGGAATACGGGAGCGAAGCAGAAGGCGATGCCGGTCTGCTCCAGACACGGCCCCACCGCTTCAGCCGGCAGATCGACCACCACGCCGAGCGCGGCCAGCACGTCCGCGGAGCCCGACTGCGAGGAGGCAGCACGGTTGCCGTGCTTGACCACCCGCGCACCCGCGGCGGCCACCACGACTGCCGACATTGTCGAGACGTTCACCGTGTGGGCCCGGTCGCCACCGGTGCCTACGACATCCAGAACCGGGCCCTGGACGGTGACCGACGCGGCGTTTTCGAGCATCACCGCGAGCAGGTCGCCCATCTCCTCGGGCGTCTCGTCCTTGGCCCGCATCAGCACCGCGAAGGCTGCGATCTGGGCGGAGGTCGCCTTGCCCTGCAGGATCTGGCCCATGGCCCACTGTGTCTGCTCGGGCTGTAGTTGCCGACGAGCCAGCAGTGCGGTGAGGATTTGGGGCCATTCGGTCATGTCCGCAGACTATGCGGTGGCCTGATTCACCCCCGAGTCCGAGGGGCGTACTACGCGCTACTTGGCGTCGAGGGCGACCCTGCCGCGCAGAAGTTCGGTCACGGTGGCCGCGAACGCCATGGGATCGATAGGCCTGGAGACGACGGCGTCCGCTCGTGACCACGTGGCCAGCCACGCATCGGCTGGTCGCGCGACGACCACGAGGATCGGTGGGCCTTTGTACAGTTCGTCCTTCAACTGCCGGCACACGCCCATTCCCCCGACCGGGGAGGCCTCACCGTCGAGGATCAACAGGTCGAGATCACCGGCGTCGGCAGCACGGATGAGTATCGGCTCGGTTGCGACCTCGACGTACTCGACCTCAGGCAACTCCCGGGACGGCCGGCGTCCGAGCGCCGATGTGATCGTCAGTCGGGAATCGACGTTGTCGCTGTAGACCAAGACCTTCAACGCGCGCGCCATCGGGCACCTCCTGCCACGATGCTAGTAGCAGGGTGAATCTTGCGTGCCGTCAAGGGCCTCGAGACGCTGGAACCGGCCTCACAAGATCCACTACGTGGCGCCGAACAGCATTTTTCGACAGAAATGCCACAGATTCGGGGGGTCGTTCGGTTTGGATCGCGTAAACCTGCCAGAATCGCTGCGTGGCTAATGCATCCGCTGTAACAACCCGGCTTGCCCCGGCGGGTCACGTCGACCGGCCGAACAATGTGGCGATCGGGACGATCATCTGGCTCGCCAGCGAACTGATGTTCTTCGCGGCCCTCTTTGCGATGTACTTCACATTGCGATCGGTGAACCCCGAGATCTGGGCCGTGGACACCTCGATCCTCAACGTGCCGTTCGCGACGATCAACACGACCATCCTGGTGCTCAGTTCGGTCACCTGCCAGATGGGCGTGTTCGCCGCCGAGCGCGGGGACGTGAAATCCCTGCGCAAGTGGTTCATCATCACGTTCATCATGGGTGCGGTCTTCATCGGCGGGCAGGTGACGGAGTACGCGGAACTGGTTCACGAGGGGTTGACCCTGTCATCGTCGCCCTACGGTTCGGTCTTCTACCTGACCACCGGATTCCACGGACTGCACGTCACCGGTGGCCTCATCGCCTTCCTCTTCGTCCTGGCGCGCACCTACGCGGCCAAGCGGTTCACCCATGAGCAGGCCACATCGGCGGTCGTGGTGTCGTACTACTGGCACTTCGTCGACGTGGTCTGGATCGCCCTGTTCGCCACCATCTACCTGGTCAAGTGATGCGAGGTTCCATGAAGAAGCGCAGTCGACGCCGCTCCCTTGCCGCCGGCCTGCTGATGGGGGGCGCCCTCGTCGTGGTCGGCTCGGGCTATGCAGTGGTGTCCGCCGAAACCACTCCGGCGCCGCCGGCTGGAACGACCAGCTCCGTCGAACAGCTGCAACTCGGTCGCCAACTGTTCCTTGAGGGCTGCTCCTCGTGCCACGGCCTCGACGGTGAGGGCATCGCAGCCGACAATGCCACCGGCGGCAACGGCGGCCCGAGCCTGATCGGCGTCGGTGAGGCGAGCGTCGACTTCCAGGTCAGCACTGGACGTATGCCACTGGCGGTTCCGGAGGCGCAGGCACCGCGCAAGGACGTTCTCTACAGCCAGGACGAGATCGCGGCCCTCGCCGCGTACGTGGCGACCCTGGGACCTGGCCCGGCCAATCCCACCGAAGAAGAACTGAACCTCGAAGGCGCCAACATCGCCGAGGGCGGAGAGATCTTCCGGACCAACTGCACGCAGTGCCACAACTTCGCCGGAAGTGGCGGTGCCCTGACCGACGGCCAGTACGCCCCCGCCATCACGGACGCCACGCCCAAGCAGATCTGGCAGGCCATGGTCACCGGGCCCCAGCAGATGCCCGTGTTCAGCAACGAGACGATCACGCCCGAGGACAAGAAGAACCTCATCGCGTACGTCGAGTCCCTGAAGGTGGAGCCCAACAACGGCGGCCTCGGCCTCGGGCGACTCGGCCCGGTCACCGAGGGACTGTTCGTGTGGACCGCGGGCTTGTTCTTCCTGATCGCCGCAGCCGTTTGGATCGGAGCTAAGGTTCGATGACCACCCACGACAACCTTCCCGCGGCAGCAGATCACGCCCAGGCCATCGAGCAGGCGGCATCGGCCCTGCCCGCACACAAACCGCGCCGCACCGATGTAGACCCCCGGGCCGCCCGTCGCGCCGAACGCCAGGTCGCCTTGATGTTCCTGGGCTCAGCGGTGATGACGGTGCTGTTCGTGGTCGCGTTCGTGGCCATCCCTGTCGACCGCAGCGTCTACATCTGGGGTTTCGGCTCCGTCAACGCCAGCAACATCGCGCTGGGTGTGACGTTCGGCTTGGCGATCTTCTTGATCGGCGCTGGGGCCATCCACTGGTCCAAGAAGCTCATGAACGAGAAGGAAGAGGTGCAGCTGCGCCACTCGCTGGCCTCCACCGAGGAGGACCGGCAGGCGGCCATCGAGGCGTTCGAGGACTACTCCGCCGACTCCGGCTTCGCCCAGCGGCCCATCATCCGCCGGTCGCTACTGACCGCGATGGCGCTGTTCCCGATCCCGTTGGTGGTCATGCTGCGCGACCTTGGACCGCTGCCCGGAGAAGCGCTGCGGGAGACGCTCTGGCAGCCGGGATCGCGGATCATCACCGACCCCACCGGCCGGCCCATCCGGCCGTCGGACCTGGCACTGGGCGGACTCATCTCGGCGATGCCGGCGGACCTGCCGCTCGTGCAGGAGGAGGAGGGCAACCTCAACGCCCGCGCGAAGGCCGCGATCATCCTGGTGCGCATGGAGCCGCAGGAGATCGTGTCCCAGCAAGGCGACAATTGGGACTACGGCGGCATCCTCGCCTTCTCCAAGATCTGCACCCATGTCGGCTGTCCGATTGCGCTTTACCAGCAGCGGACGCATCATTTGTTGTGTCCCTGTCACCAGTCGACGTTTGATCTGGCTGACTCCGGCAACGTCGTGTTCGGGCCTGCGGCACGCCGGTTACCCCAACTACCAATAACGATCGATCCAGAAGGGTTCCTCGTAGCCAAGGATGGCTTCGCAGAACCTGTGGGTCCGAGCTTCTGGGAGCGTGGCGACGCATGAGCGCGACGGTTAAAACAGCAGGCAAGACGGTCGGCTGGGTCGACGACCGGTTGACCTCCAGCAATTTCCTCAAGCGCAGCATGGGCAAGGTCTTCCCCGAGCACTGGTCGTTCATGCTCGGCGAGATCGCCCTGTACAGCTTCATCGTGGTGATGCTGTCGGGTGTCTACCTGACTCTGTTCTTCAAGCCGTCGATGATTGAGATCGCCTACAACGGCTCCTACGTCCCGCTCAAGGGCATCAAGATGTCCGAGGCGTACGCATCGACTCTGGACATCTCCTTCGACATCCGCGGTGGCCTGCTCATGCGCCAGGTCCACCACTCAAGCCGCGCGAGATGAACTGGGTCATCGGTGTCGGCCTGCTCACGATGGCGCTGCTGGCCGGTTTCGCCGGCTACTCACTGCCCGACGACCTGCTGTCCGGTACCGGCCTGCGGATCGCCCAGGGCATCATGCTCTCGATCCCGGTCATCGGCACCTACCTGAGCTTCTTCGTCTTCGGTGGGGAATTCCCCGGTACGGACTTCATCAGCCGCCTCTACGCGGTCCACATCCTCGTCGTCCCGGGCTTGATCCTGGCTCTGCTGACGGCCCACCTGATCATGGTGTGGTACCAGAAGCACACCCAGTTCCCCGGTCCCGGACGCACGAACGACAACGTGGTCGGCTACCGCCTGATGCCGATCTACATGGCGAAGGCCGGCGGCTTCTTCTTCGTCGTTTTCGGCATCATCACCCTGATCTCGGGTCTGGTCACGATCAACCCGATCTGGCTCTACGGTCCGTACACCCCCGATCAGGTGACCGCAGGCTCCCAGCCTGACTGGTACATCGGCTGGCTCGAGGGTGCACTGCGGATGATGCCCAACGTCGAATGGGTGATCTTCGGTTACAACCTGAGTTGGAACATCCTCGTCCCGGCCGTGATCATTCCGGGTCTCGTGTTCACAGTCATGGGTCTGTATCCGTGGATCGAGCAGTGGGCCACCGGCGACAAGTCGGAGCACCACTTGCTGGACCGCCCCCGCAACGCCCCGGTCCGCACTGCGCTGGGCGCCATGGCCCTGTCGTTCTACGTCCTGCTGTGGATCGGTGGCGGCAACGACTTGATTGCGAAGTTCTTCGACCTCTCGATCAACGGCATCACCTGGGTCCTGCGCATCGCGATCTTCGTGGTTCCGCCGCTGGTGTTCATCGCGACCAAGCGCGTCTGCCTTGGCCTGCAGCGTCGGGACCGTGACAAATTGCTGCACGGTATGGAGACCGGGAACATCCTGCGCCTGCCGCACGGTGAGTTCATCGAGATCCACGCACCCATCTCCGACGAGGAGAAGGCAGTCCTCATGTCCAAGCCGGAGCGACTGCCGCTGCCGATGCCCGAGGAGGTCGACGAGAACGGGGTCGCCCTCAAGGGTGCCCGCAAGGCTCGTCTGCGGGCGAAGTTGTCCAACTTCTTCTACGCGGACAACATCGCCCTTCCGACCCGCGCGGAGCTGGAAGCGGCTGAAGAGCACCTGCGCCACGAGGTTGAGGAAGCGGCACCGGTCATGGAAGAGGATCGCCGACTGGTCACCGCGCACGACGGTTCGGTTCTGCACGACCCGGCCAACGACTAGTACGCACGAAGGCGCCCAGTTCCCAGGTCGGGGACTGGGCGCCTTCGCGTCCCGCTGAGCCGGTCGTAGAGTTGCAGGATGTCCCACATGCGACAGCGGATGCTTGAGGGCCTGCCCTACAAGGCCGACGACCCGCAATTGCGCGCCGACTTCATGCGTGCACAACAACTGCTCGCCTCGTTCAATGCCAGCAAGCCCG
>JALOLM010000348.1 GCA_025455985.1 Candidatus Nanopelagicales bacterium
TGATGGGATCGGGGACGAACCACATGCGTTCGGCAAGCTGCGTGCCCGGGGGCAGGATGCCGAGCTCGATCTGGCGCTGCAGCCGCTTCTGGCGCACCGCGTCCCAACCCTTGTCGTACGCGCCGACATGGCGATCACGCCATTCACTCGGCAGATGATAGGGATCATGCGGCGCCTGGTGGGCGACATAGGCAAAAAACGGTTTGCCGTCGCCATGGTTGGCGTCGATGAATTCAATCAGCTTATCGGTGTAGGTCTTGGTCGCGTAGTAGTCCTTGGGCAGCTTGGTGAGATAGCGCCCGTCCTCGGTGAAGACCGACTGCGGCGATGCGCCGGTGAAATTCGTCATGTCCCAGTAGCTGCCCGCCCCGTCCAGCAGCGAGAAGTCGCGCTCGAATCCACGCGCGGCCGGGATCAGCTCCGGTGCCTTGCCCAGATGCCACTTGCCGACCATGTAAGTGTGATAGCCGGCCTCCTTGAGGAGCTGGGGCAGCGTGAGCACCTGGGTGTTGAGATAGCCCTCGTAGCCGGGCACGCCGAGCTGGTTGGGCGCGGTCCACTCGTCCATGTTGCCCAGGCCGTTCCGGTGGGTATCGACGCCGCTCAGCAGCATGGATCGCGTGGGCGAGCAGCTCGCGTGGGTGTAGAAGTTGGTGAAGCGCACTCCTTCATTGGCCAGGGAGTCGAGATTCGGCGTTCGGATCTCGCCGCCGAAGGAGCCCATATCGGAGAACCCCATGTCGTCGCCGAGGATGATGACGATGTTCGGCCGGCGGGACCTGTCCGCGGCGCCGGCGGGCGCGGCAAGAGAGGCCGCTAGGCCAAGCATCCCAAGCGCGCAGATCAGGTTTCCCGCCTTTCGGACGGTCGCTCGGAGCGAGCGCGGCAATGCGGTCTTCATCGGCAACCCTCGTTTCATCAAAATTCCACCTCGGTTCCCCGCGCCTTCCCTAGCTCAGGGAACGCCCGCCCCCGGCACCCCGACCCCGACCACCCGCAGGGTAGCGCTCGGAGCGCGTGCGATCTCGGCCGGATCATGGGAATCCGAGCCGCAGATGAACAGGTGCCGGCGTTCCGGCCCGCCCAGCATCACCGCATAGCACTGCGTGTCCAGCTCGACCCGCTCCACGATCTCGCCGCCTTCGCGCACGCGCAGCGCACCGTACTTGCCTTCGGGGTTGGCGAGCCACACGGCCCCCTCGGCATCGAGCACGATGCCGTCTGGACTCACGTCCTCGGGCAACTGGGCGTAGACACGCCGATTGCCGAGCGATCCGTCCGCCTGGACGTCGAACGCGGTCAGGCGATGCCCCATGGTCTCGCCGACGATCAAGGTCTTGCCGTCGGGCGTGATCACCATGCCGTTCGGGAAGTGCAGACCATCGGCGACGACGCCTGTGCGGCCATCGGGATCGACGCAGGCGATCACACAGGTGTCCACGGGTTTGTTCGCGGGATCGAAGAAGTTGTAGCCGATGTCCCCCACGTACAGCCGGTCCTGCGCATCGACGATGCCGTCGCTCAGGCAGAAGGCGGTGATGCCGCTGAGGTCGGCCACGGGCTGCAGCGCCTTGCCATCCCAGCGGTGGATCTGCCGCTGCATCGCGTCGCCGACCAGCAGGCTGCCGTCGCGCCGGTGTCCGAAGGCGTTCGGGATGAACGGCAGTTCCACCGCGGTCTCGAGCCGCCCGTCCAGGTCTGTGGTCTTGATCCGCTTGTCGTGGATATCCAGGAACCACAGCTTGCCGTCGCGCCAGCGCGGGCTCTCGGTGAACCTCAGGCCGCGCCTCTGATCGATCACTATCTTGCTGGTGTGCGTCTTCATAGACATTCCTTTACCGAGAAACAGGTCCGTTGGCGTGCCGCTGCCTCACGCCTGGGCCCGGTTGATGAAAGCGAGGCGAACATCGGTGACCGACCGGGTCGCGTGGCCCTTGCCGCTGGTGTCGTCGCAGTGAATCAGCTCGCCGAGGCCCAGGCGCAGGGTCGTGCCGTCGCTCGTCTCCACCTCGCCCTCGCCGGAGAGAACGATGCAGATGTACGGCTGCGGGGCATTGTGCAACGGCACCTCGGTCCCGGCCGGGGCCGCAAAGACGGCGAAGGTGCTGACCGCCTCGGTCTCGCTCATCTGCCCCACCGGGTTCGGCGGCGGGCCGACGCGGGCCTCGTGCTCCGGAACGTCAAGGACGCCGATGTGCGTCCCGCCCTGTTCGTCGGTGTAGATGCGCGGGAACTCTTCATGCCTCTGTTACGTTTGGTGTGGGTAGGGCACCAGCCCGTTACCGTACCTACAGTCATAAAACCAGTTGTTGTTGCGCCGCAGGCGTCCTAGGCCCGCGGCGGGGGTAGCGCGGCGCAGTGTGGGCAAAGGGTGAATGAGTGGGGACAAGCTGGGGGCAACTCGCCGCACAGATCTCGCTAACACCCTGACAACCAAGCGAGTTGTCCCCGGCTTGTCCCCAAGGTCGCTCGCGACATCCACGCTTTGTCCACACGGAGGCCGCCAGCGCCGAGCATCGAGCCACGTTGCCACCTCCGCGGTGAGGGCAGACCTGGGTCCCGAGGAAACCAAAGGGACCTGACCCCTTGCCCACACCAAACGTAACAGAGCCAACTTCATTTCCGGTTTTCCTCCTGAGGTGACAGTCATTTGTCCTGCCAGGCGTCCGCCGACGCGGCACCTACGGGCCGTGAAACCGCTGCAGCGCCGGCCGCAGCGGCCAGCGGCTGGGCAGCAGCTTGCGCACCGGTTCGGCGAAGCGGCAACGCAACGTGCCCATGCGCTCGAAGCTGATCTCGATCTCGGCGCCCGGATCGACGAAGTCGTCGTGGTCGAGGCCGGTGCAGTCCGGAATGGTGCCCATGCCCATGACCGTCCCGGGCCGGATCGATGAGATGAATCCGAGCCACGCGATGACATCCTCGGCCGTGTGATCGATCTCGGATGTCGACCCCTGGTACCGGACCTGCCCGTCGACCTTGACGACGACCCTGAGCGCGTACGGATCGCCGGCCTCGTCCGCGGTGACCAGGTACGGGCCGAGCTGGTTGCCCTTGTCCATGTCCTTGGTCAGGCAGAAGCCGCCGATGAACTCCTGCGCCTGCACGTCGCGGGCCGAGACGTCGTTGAAGATGCAGTAGCCCGCCACCGGCTGCTGCGCATTGCCGTAGACGGCGGCCAGTTCGGGCTCG
>JALOLM010000046.1 GCA_025455985.1 Candidatus Nanopelagicales bacterium
CGGCTGTTAGGTTCGGCCCATGACCGACGCCCCGATCAGCGTGCAGGATGCCCTGTGGCTGAACATGGACCGCCCCAACAACCTGATGATCATCGACTCCATTCTGTGGTTTCGGCAGACACCGGACTGGGACGCGGTCGTCGAAGTCATCGATGAGCGAATGGTCTCGCGTTTCCCGGTCTTCTCGGCCAAGGCCGTTCGACGCAAGGACGGGTACGTGTGGAAGCAGGACGCGGCCTTCGACATCGAGAACCACATCATCCGACCAGACCTGCCGGAGCCCAGAACCCTGGACTCGGTCCAGCAGTACGTCGCTGACCAGCGCAGCAAGCCGCTGACGAAGTCCAAGCCGCTGTGGCAGTTCCACTTCATCGATGGAGTGGTGGACAGCGACGGCGCCGATCTCGGGGCCTGCATCCTCGGCCGCATACATCACTCGATCGCCGACGGTGTGCGACTGACTCAGGTGATCTTCGGTTTGTGCGACCCCATCGACGGTGAGACCGCCGTCGCGGCCACCGTGGGGCAGGGTCGCAAGGCCGACCCCGACCGGAAACCGGCGAGCGGCCTTGACCGCACCCGGTCCGCGGTAACCGCAGCCGGCCAGCGAGCAGCCCAGACCTCCCGTGACACTGCGGACGCCGTGCGCGCGAACCTCGAGGCCGCCACCGAGGCCAGCAAGCAAGCTGCGGCGGGGGTCGTGGCCGCAGCCGGGGACCCGGTGGGTACGGCCAAGGCGGTGCCCGGTGCGATAGTCGCCGCCCCCGGGCAACTGCGCGACGCCGCCACCAGCACCTTCGTCCGGGGCCAGGCCATGTTCGACGACGCCCTCGACATCGTCGGCGATCCCGGCAAGTTGCTCGACGCCTTCAGCGCCTACGCGCCCGTACCGGAGGAGGCGACCAACACGATGGCCTCGGTGGCCAAGCTCGGGTTGTCGGGCCCGAGTGTGCGGACCGTATGGAGTGGTACGCCGGGCATCGAGAAGACCGCGCACTGGGTGGACGCCTTCTCCCTGGACAAGGTGAAAGAGATCGGCCGTCGATCCAAGACCACGGTCAACGACGTCCTGCTCACCATCGTGGCGGGGACGTTGATGCGCTACCTCGAGGAGCATGAGGAGGCGGTGGACCAGGTCATGTGGATGATCCCCGTGAGCCTCAAGCCGTTCGACGCGAAGATGCCCGAGGAACTGGGTAACCACTTCGCGTTGATCGCCTTCGAGATGCCGTTGAACTTCGAAGACCCGAAGGCCCGCCTGCACGAGGTAAACCGCCGCATCAACCGAATCAAGAACTCCAGAGAAGCGGTGATCACGTTCGGGGTCCAGCGGGTGGTTTCGGAATCCCCCGAGCGACTCAGCGTCTTCCTCACCAACTTCTTCGCCAACAAGGCGGTCGGCATCCTGACGAACGTGCCCGGTCCTCGCTCCCAGATCGCGCTGGCCGGCACCCCGGTGGAGGCCATGCTCGGATGGGCCCCGAGCTCCGGGGATCAGCCGATGACGATCTGCATGTTCACGTACAACGGCCGCGTGCACGTCGGGTTCGGCACCGACGAGAAACTGATCCCCGACTCCGAGCGCCTCCCGGACCTGTTCGGGCAGGAGGCACGCGCCCTGTACCGGTCGGTCACCGGCCGCGACCCGGGGCTTTAGAGGGTCAGCCTCCGAGGTGCTTCTTGAGACCTTCGGTGGCGCCCTTCAGGGTGTCATTGAGAACCTTCTTCTGCACGAACCCCGGCAGCGGCAGGGCTGAGTCGATCGTCAGGTTCAGCGTGGCCTTGGTGCTGCCACCCTCGTCGGCGAGTTCCCAGGAGCCCGATTGCGACTTCTGCGCCTTGCTCGGTGCGGCCAGCGACCATGTCATGCCGTCGTCGGTGTGGGCGTAGTCGACATCGAAGGAGTCCTTCGCGACTTTCACATCGTTGACGAGGGCGGCTTTGGTGACGCGGCCCTCGTCGTCGGTCTCGGTGACCTCGGCTGAGATTGTGCCCGGCCACCAGTCGACCTGACCGGCCACATCGCGCACTGTGGCGAGGACATCATCGAGAGGGGCGTTGATAGTGACTGTTCTGGATCCCGAAACGCTCATGCTCGGCACGGTAACGCTGCGCGCGTGCCGGTCGCGCTTCGAGTTACAAGGATCCGGAGGCCAAGGCGACGATGTAGCCCGAGATCGCGGAGAGCACCAGCAGCAAGATCGCGGACTTTCCCGCCTCAGCGCCTTTGCCAAACTCACCGGCCGACACGATGATCGTTGCGACCAGGATCAGCAGGACGACAGTGGCTACGACCAGCGCGTTCATGGTTTCCTCCTAGGGTCTACCGCGACTCTACTCGTGGCCTAGGGTTCCCCGGAGGGGGCAATGTTGCATTTCGACAAGCAGGTTGCCGGATTTCCACATGGCTTGTCCAGCAGGGGTTGACTCACCTGGGCAATGCGGCAAACCGACAAGTAGGTCGCCGGATTTCCGCATCGCTTCCCCGGCAGAGGCCGACCACAAGAACCAATGCTGGAAACCGACAACTCAGAGGCTGTTGCTGAATTTCGGTCCGGGGCCCGTCGGCGTACTTTTCGGGTTGGGCCGCAGGCCGAAACCCCCTTGATCAACCCGAAAAGTACGGTTTGGCGCCCGAAATATCTTAAAGATGGGGAAATGGGTGTACCTTTCGGGTTGATCAAGAGGGTGCGCCAACCTGAAAGGTACGCAGATCGGCTCGCACGTGGGGACCGCGTGGCAATCCGGACCCCAACAGGTCGACACGCCGCATTCCGCAACAACCTCCTCAACCGCCGAAAACCCACATGACCTGTCCAGCGGCCCACCCGCCCCAATCAACCACTCACCCGCGTCGGGGAACATGGAACCGTGACCACCGCCGCCAATCCCCTGCACACCTTGCTCGGGGGCACGCGCGGGGCGCTGGAATCGGCTCTGCCCAGCGTGATCTTCGTTACGGTCTACCTGCTGACCGACTCCGACCTGCGCGTCGGACTCGGCGCGGCTTTGCTGACCGCAGCGGTGCTGGCCGCCGCGCGGCTGATCCGCCGTGAGAAGCCTGTGCGCGTCATCGGGGGCCTGGCCGCAGTGGCGATCGCCGCCGTCGTGGCCGCCCGGACCGGCGACGCGGTCGACTACTTCCTGCCCAGCCTGCTGGCCAACATCGCCTCAGCCCTCATCTGGGCGGCCTCAATCCTGGCCCGCTGGCCGCTGCTCGGTGTGACGCTCGGCTTCGCCCTGCGCCAGAAGACCTCCTGGCGCCAGGACCCGGACCTCATGCGGGCATACAGTCGGGCGTCCTGGATCTGGGCAGCATCCTTCGTCGTACGCGCCGCCGTCAACACCCCGCTCTACCTCACCGACAACCTGGTCGGCCTGGGGATCTCTCGGGTACTGCTGGGCTGGCCGATGGTGCTGGCGGTCATCGCCGCCAGTTGGTGGGTGATTAAGCGTTCACTGCCCGCCGACCACCCGGGGATTCTGACGCCCCGGGTGCCGCGGACCGCCTGATCAGCTGTTGCTCTGGGACGGCAACTTCGGGATCAGCCAGCCCAGGAAGGCCTCGGGGCTGCGGCTCTGGGTGTAGATGACACCGGGGCCGGTCAGGTCGACGACCAGGCCCTCCCCCGACAGCATGGTCGACTTCCAGCCGCCGACCTTGCGCACCTGATAGGTGACCCCCTCGGACCAGGCGACAACGTGCCCGGTGTCCACCGACAGCATCTCGCCGGCCTTCAACTCCCGGGACTCGATGGCGCCGTAGGACGACACCAGAACCTCACCGTGGCCGCTGATCTTCAACACGATCAGACCCTCGCCGCTGAAGAAGGTCTTCGCGCCACCCCACTTCGAATCCACCTCGACACCCATGGCCGACGCGAGGTACGAACCGGACTGCAGGAACACCGTCTGCCCGGCCAGAGTCCAGGTCACGATGTCGCCGGCGAGCTCAGGGGCGAAAGCGACCTCGCCACCCTCGGGGCCGGCGGTGAAGGTGTTCATGAAGAAGGACTCCCCGCCCAGTGAACGGCGCAATCCCTTCATGAAACCGCCCTGAGTGCTGGTCTCGATATTCACGCTCGGGGTCTTGAGAATCATGGCGCCGGCCTCGGCCTTGACCTGCTCATTAGGGGCGAGCATGACGGTCGCGCTGGCAAAGGCTGGGGAGTGCTTGATCTCGATCTGCATTGCTCGAACCTACCCCAGCGCGCCCTAGACTGGAACCGTGCGCAGGCCCGATGCCTGGTCCGGATGGCCCGCGGCAATCGCCGCGACCATGGTCACGATCACCTCGGCGCTAGCGCTCGTCATACCCCGAGAAGGCTTCGGACGATTCATCCTGCTCGTGGGAATTGTCCTGCTCTTCGTGGCAGTGCTGGCAGCCACTCGTCGGTGGGCGGGAGCGGCTGCAGTAGCACTGGGGGTCATCGGCGTATCGGTCGGTATCGCCCGGGGTCTGCGGTTCGTGAGTGCAGAAGAGGCGGATCCGGTGGCCTGGCTGGCGCTGATCGCAGGCGCCGCCGGCATCGTCCTGGTTGTGATCGGCTTCGCCCACCTGGTCTCAGGCTGGCGTTGGTGGGCCAAGGCTCTGACTGGGGTGACTGCGGCACTCGCGGCGGCCTTCGGGATTTTCACCCTCTCGATTCCTCTCGCCGCGACCGATCCGCCGCGAGCCCGCGTGATATCCCAAGCACCGCCGGGCTGGAACGACATCAGTTTCCCCGCGCAAGATGGCACAACGCTGAGCGGCTGGCTCCACCCCGGAAGCAACAGCGCAGCCGTCGTTGTGGTGCCCGGGTCAGGATCCTCGCGCTCTGGGGCGCTGCAGCAGGCACAGGTGCTGGCCGACAACGGCTTCGGGGTTCTGGTCTACGACCCGCGCGGCCACGGCAACAGCGATGGCACCGCCATGGACCTCGGGTGGGCCGGCGATCAGGACGTGTCGGGAGCCGTCGACTACCTGGTCGGCACCGGCGTCCGGAACGTCGGGGCACTGGGCCTGAGCATGGGCGGCGAACAGGTCATCGGAGCCGCAGCCGCCGACCCGCGGATCGCCGCGATCGCCGCAGAAGGCGCCACCCATCGGACCGCCTCCGACTACGCCTGGCTGTCCGACGAGTTCGGCTGGCGGGGCAGCGTGCAGGAGGCGCTGAACGTGCCCCGGTTCGCACTCACCGACCTGCTGGCCGAACAGACCCCACCCACCCAATTGGCGGCGGCTGCGCGCACGATCAACCCACGGCCGATGCTGCTCATGGCCGCCGGCACCGTCCAGGACGAGGGACTCGCGACTGCGTTCATCGCCGACGGGACCGACGCCCAGGTGTGGGTCATCGCCGACGCCGGCCACATCGGTGGGCTGACTACTGCCCCGGATCAGTGGACCGAGCGGGTGGTCGATTTCTTCACCGAAACTCTTGACCCCTGACTTTACAAAAGGTAACCTCCTGTAAACCTAGGAGGTAAACGTATGCCGCAGACCTGGACCGACCACAAGCGCTACCTGTGGCTGTTCGGCCTGGTAGTCCCGCTCTTCCCGTTCATGGGCGGCGCGCTGGCCAACGCAACCGGCTGGGGCATCTTCTGGTACTTCGGGCCAATCCTGATCTTCGGCGTGATCCCGCTGATCGATCTGATCGCCGGGATCGATCGCGACAACCCGCCCGACGACGTCATCGCGGCGCTGGAGGCGGACAAGTACTACCGCTGGATCACCTACGCGTTCCTGCCGCTGCAGTACATCGCCCTGGTGTGGGCGTGCTTCCTGTGGGCCGGCGACACCCTGACCGTTTTCGACAAGGTGGGGCTGGCACTGACCGTGGGGACGGTCGCGGGCGTGGGTATCAACACCGCGCACGAACTCGGCCACAAGAAGGAGAAAGTCGAGCGCTGGCTGGCCAAGATCGCACTGGCGCAATCGTTCTACGGCCACTTCTACATCGAGCACAACCGCGGCCATCACGTGCGGGTGGCCACGCCCAACGATCCGGCCAGCAGCCGGGTGGGCGAGAGCCTCTACGCCTTCCTCCCGCGCACCGTCGTGGGCAGCTTCCAGAACGCGTGGCGCCTCGAGCAGCCACGCTTCAAGCGTCGCAACGAGAGCCACTGGTCCATCCGCAACGATGTGCTCAACGCCTGGCTGATGTCCGTGGTTCTGTGGGCGGTGCTGCTGCTGGTCTTCGGTCTGGCGATCCTGCCTTACCTGCTGCTGCAGGCCTTCGTGGGCATCCTCCTACTGGAGGCGGTCAACTACCTCGAGCACTACGGGATGCTGCGCAAGAAGGAGCACACCGGACGCTTCGAGCGGGTGCGCCCCAGCCACAGTTGGAACAGCAACAACATCGCGACGAACGTGCTGCTCTACCACCTGCAACGGCACAGCGACCACCACGCCAACCCGACTCGGCGCTATCAAGCCCTGCGGGACATGGACGAGGCACCCGTGCTGCCCACCGGCTATGCCGGGATGATCGTGCTGGCTCTCATGCCGCCCGTGTGGTACCGGGTGATGGACCCACGCGTGATCGACCACTACGACGGTGACATCACGCGGGCGAACATCCAGCCCCGCAAGCGCGAAAAGGTACTGGCCAAGTACCCGGTGCCGTCGGCGGCATGACCGGCTGGCGTCCTGGGGCGATTACGAAGGTACGGTCAGCAAGATGAGCCGATTCCGCTGCGACAGTTGCGACTACGTCTACGACGAGCAGGCCGGCGATCCTCGCGAAGGGTTCCCCGCAGGCACAGCCTGGAGCGAGGTGCCCGACGACTGGGCCTGCCCCGACTGCGGCGTGCGCGAGAAGATCGATTTCGTCGAAGCGTGAGCACCCGGGACCGCATCCTCGACGCGGCCTACAACAGCACGGTCGCGGCCGGCTGGGGCAGCGTGACCATGGCGGGGCTCGGCGACGCCGCGGGAGTCAGCCGGCAGAGTGTCTACAACGAATTCGGCAACAAGCAGCAAGTCGCCACGGCCCTGATCAACCGCGAGCTGCTGCGCTTCCTCGAGGCGGTCGACGCCGGCATCGCCCAGGGCACCACCCCGACGGAGTCGATGGCCGAAGCGGTCGGGGCAGTCAGTGACCTCGCGGAGCACAACCCCCTGCTGCGTGCGGTGCTCTCGGCGGCCGCAGGCAGTCCCTCCCCGCTGTTGCCGCTGCTGACCTCGGCATCACAGCCGTTGATCGACACCGCTGCGGCGAGGGTCCGCCGCGCTCTGGACGACAAGTACCCCGACCGCACAAACGCCGCAACTCCTGCGGTGGTCGACGCGATCGTGCGATTGACTCTCAGCCACGTCGTGCAACCCGGACGCCCGCAGGACCTGCAATTGGCGGTGAGGGCCCTGATGGCCCACACCGGCAGCCTCTGAGGAACCCCGGGTCTAGGCTGGGTTCGGAACCAGAGGAGGCGCCGTGAGCGACAACGAGGACATCAAGGCGAAGATGCGTGAGGCCCTCGAGCGCAAGAAGCCGCACGACCCGGGTGTTGAGCACGATGAGCACCGCAAGGAGCACGGCCCCCACACCGAGACCGCCAAGGGCGGCGAGAAGCAGTTCCGCCGCAAGGCGGGAGGCTGACCTCAGCCGCTACTCGCGCAGCGACATCCGGCCACCGCTGCCAGCAATTCGTCGATGGCCACGGATGCTGCGAACTGGTTCACGTCGTTGGTCATCGCGGCGTATAGGAGCAGTTGCTGATCGCGGTTGACCGCCAGCCCGGCCAACGTCGACGTGCCCGTCAGTGTCCCGGTCTTGCCGGTGACCCGCCCGCGACCCGCCCTCGCATCCGGCTGTCCGAACCGCCCGGCCAGCGAACCGTCGAACCCGGCGACCGGCAGTCCGGTGTAGACCGGCCAGAGGTTCTGCGGGTCCTCCTCGATGGCCGCCCGCAGAACGGCCAACAGCGTCTGTGGACTGATCCGGTTACTGCGGGCCAGCCCGCTGTTGTCGTTCAGCACCACCCCTGCGGTGTCGACGCCCAACTCTGAAAGGACTCGCAGGGTCGCCCTGGCACCCCCCACGAACGACGGGTCGTCCAGCACCTGCAGACCGACCTGGTGGCCGAGCACCTCGGCCTCGGTGTTGTCGGAGGTGAGCAGCATGTGCTCCACCATGTCTGCCAGCGGCGCGGACTCCACGGCCGCGATCTCCTCACCCGCTGCGGCTCGCGCAGCCGGCTCACCTTGCACCCGGATGCCGCGCTCCTGCAACAGTCCCGCAAAGGTCTGCGCAGCGGTCAGCGCCGGGTTGGGCGATCGCGGTGATGCCGCGGGGTTGAGCCGCCCATCGTCGACCGACAGCGCACTGATGGGCGCCACGACACCGATGGCTAAGAAGTCCGGCTTCCAGAAGGGCTGCACCTGCGGGCCGCGGAACAGCGTGTCGTCGTAGCGCAGCCGGATCGTGGAGGTGCCGGTCTCCCGCAACGCATCCGCCGTGCGGGAGGCCAACCGGGCCAGGGAGGCGTCGGCGCCGACAGCCGCAGAGGTGGCCGAGGCGGTGAGTTGTGGGTCCCCTCCCCCGACGAGGAACACCTGCCCCCCGGACCGGGTCACAGTCGTCCGGAAGCGCGTCGCGGGGTCGAAGGCAGCCAGGACGGCGGCAGCCGTTAAGAGCTTGGTGGTCGAGGCCGGCATCAGGGCCCTACCCCCCGCGCGCGAAACCTCGGGCTGCGCGGAACTGCGGAAGGCGTCGATGGCCAGGGCCTTGTTCGTTCCCAGTGCGGCGTCCGACCACGCCGGCTCCACCCGGGCATCGAGCAATGCACGATCTACCGGCACGATTGGGTCGATCGGCTCCAGCACGGTGTAGTCAGGTGGCACATCGACGGCGACTGCGGCATCGTGTACGCGTAAGCCACCACACACCGCGAGGGCGATGATCGCCATCTTGACAGGCTTCCAGACCCTCACGTGGTGAACACTAGGCGAGACAGACCGGACAGTCAGGAGTGACAGTGGAATTCGACGTGACGATCGAGATCCCCGCGGGGAGCCGGAACAAGTACGAGGTCGACCACGAGTCAGGCCGGATAAAGCTCGACCGGATGCTGTTCACGTCCACCCGGTACCCACACGACTACGGCTTCGTGGACAACACCCTCGGCGAGGACGGCGACCCGCTCGACGCCTTGGTGCTCCTGGAGGAACCCACATTCCCGGGCTGCCTGATCCGCTGCCGCACGATCGGCATGTTCCGCATGACCGACGAAGCCGGCGGCGACGACAAGTTGATTTGCGTTCCCGTGGCGGATCCCCGCCTGGACCACCTGCGCGACATCTACCACATGGCCGAGTTCGACCGGCTCGAGGTTCAGCACTTCTTCGAGGTCTACAAGGACCTCGAACCGGGCAAGTCCGTGGAGGGCGCGACTTGGGAGGGCCGAGAGGCCGCCGAGCGGGAGGTCGTCGCCTCTCAGGAGCGGTTCAAGGAGACCGGCCACGGCATCGCGACTGGTCCCGGTCTGCTCTGACTCAGACGCGGTGGTGCGTAGCGGTCCGCACTGCGGCGCCGCGACCCAGATGTTGAAGAACGCCCAACACGATCAACAACTGCCCCAGCACGTACGTCGGCATGATCCAGTTGGCCGCTGAGGACGGCAGCAGGTCGGACAGCCGGGTGGCAGCGATCAGGCTGTCCGAGACGACGAACAGGATGGCGCCCGCAGCGGTGGTCGGCGAGACGCCCGTGGCCAGAATCGCCATCGCGATCAAGGTCGCCGCG
>JALOLM010000349.1 GCA_025455985.1 Candidatus Nanopelagicales bacterium
TGAGGATGGTTCGCTGGGCCGGGCCGCGGTTCCCAGTGGCGCCTCCACAGGAGCCTTCGAGGCCTCCGAGCGACGCGACGGTGGGCAGCGCTACGGCGGCAAGGGCGTGCTCGAGGCGGTGGCAGCCGTCGAGGACGCGATCGCCCCGGAGGTCGAGGGATGCGAGGCCAGCGAGCAGCGGCTCATCGACCAGCTGATGATCGACCTCGATGGCACGCCCAACAAGAGCCGACTTGGTGCCAACGCCATCCTGGGCGTGTCCCTGGCCGTCGCACGCGCCGCCGCCGACTCCGCCGGGCTGCCCTTGTTCCGCTATGTCGGTGGCCCGTCGGCGCACGTGCTTCCGGTGCCGATGATGAACATCCTCAACGGCGGCGCCCACGCCGACACCGGTGTGGACATCCAAGAGTTCATGATCGCCCCGATCGGTGCCGACGACTTCAACACCGCGTTGCGGATGGGCGCGGAGGTCTACCAATCGCTGAAGTCGGTGCTCAAGAAGCGTGGCCTGTCCACTGGCCTCGGTGACGAGGGCGGCTTCGCCCCCGATCTGCCGACCAACCGGGATGCCCTGGACCTGATCGGTGAGGCCGTGCAGGCCACCGGTCTGACCCTCGGTGCGGACATCGCGCTGGCCCTTGACGTGGCCGCGACTGAGTTCTTCGCAGACGGGGTCTACACGTTCGAGGGCGCCTCGCGGACCGCCGACGAGATGACCGCGTACTACGCCACGCTGCTGGACGCCTACCCGCTGGTCTCCATCGAGGACCCGCTGTCCGAGGACGACTGGCAGGGCTGGATCGACCTGACCGTCGAGATCGGCGGTCGTGTCCAGGTGGTCGGCGACGACCTGTTCGTCACCAACCCGGTACGCCTGGCCGACGGCATCGAGAAGGCCGCCGCGAACGCGCTGCTGGTCAAGGTCAACCAGATCGGTTCCTTGACCGAGACGCTGGACGCGGTCGCCCTGGCTCACCGCTCCGGCTACACCTGCATGATGAGTCACCGTTCCGGGGAGACCGAGGACACGACGATCGCCGACCTGGCTGTGGCCACCGACTGCGGGCAGATCAAGACCGGTGCCCCGGCGCGCTCCGAGCGGGTTGCCAAGTACAACCAGTTGCTGCGTATCGAGGAGGAGCTGGACGACGCGGCGGTGTACAGCGGCCGCCGGTCGTTCCCGCGCTTCGCCGGCTGAGGCTTCGCGGCGGCCGATTGTCCCGGCCGTCGTGGTTAGTCCCTCTGCCCAGTAGGCACAACGTCTAACGCGCGCGATCGGGGGCACCCGGCCGGCACCCGCGGCGACAAGGGTGGCCGCAAGCCCGGTGTGTCCGCCACGATGGTGCCATGAGGCCGGTTCACGACGTCGCGACGATACGGACTGCTGAAGAAGCCCTGATGGCGCAGATGCCTGAGGGCGCTCTGATGCAGCGAGCGGCCACCGGTTTGGCCACCATGTCAGCCCGGCTAATACGCCAGCGGTTCGGGCGGCTCAGGGGGATCCGCCTGGCTGTTGTGGCCGGGTCGGGCAACAACGGCGGCGACGCTCTGTTCGCCGCGTCGCAACTCGCCCGGCGGGGGGTGTCTGTGGACATCGTTGCGACCTCGGACACCGTGCATCCTGCGGGACTCCGCGCGGCACTGCGGCAGGGGGCCCGGGTACGTGAAC
Source organism: Candidatus Nanopelagicales bacterium (assembly GCA_025455985.1). Lineage (GTDB taxonomy): Bacteria > Actinomycetota > Actinomycetes > S36-B12 > UBA10799 > JADKAV01. Next base: position 1,670 of record JALOLM010000349.1, read on the forward strand.
CACGCCGCGCGCATGCCGTGCTGGACGCAGTCGTCGGGATCGGCGGGTCGGGGCCGTTGCGCCCCGCGGCGGTGGCGATCCGGGACACGGTCGACGCCGACCTGACCATCGCAGTCGACCTTCCGAGCGGTCTGGAACCCGACACCGGCGACGTGCCAGGGGACGTCTGGGCTGCGGATCACACGGTCACGTTCGGAACTCTCAAACCGGGCGTGGTACTGCGGCCGGATGTCTGCGGGCAGGTGCATCTGGTGGACATCGGCCTGGCCGCAACGCTGCCGGCAGCCAGCACCAACGTGGTCGAACGACAAGACGCGGCCGAGTACTTCCCGCGGCCAGGTTTTGGCGACAACAAGTACAGCCGCGGGGTGGTCTCCATCGCCGCGGGCTCCACCAAGTACCCGGGGGCGGGCCATCTGTGTGTGGCCGGGGCGCGTCATGGTGACGCCGGTATGGTCCGGTCGCCGGTGGCCGGGTTCCCTGATGTGGTCGCGGCCGCTGGGAGGACCGATGCGTACGTGGTAGGCCCCGGGTTGGCTGATGAGGACCGGTTGGCAGCCGCAGTCTCGGGGGCGCTGGATTCCGGGCGGCCCGTCGTCCTGGACGCGGAGGCGTTGACCAAGATCGCGCCAGGTCCGGTGATCATCACCCCGCACACGGGCGAGTTCGCGCGGCTCGGTTACCAAGTCGGCGCCGACCGGATCGCGGCTGTGCGGCAAGCCGCCGCCGAGTTGAAGGTCGTGGTGCTGCTCAAAGGTGCGGTGACGATCGTGGCGACTCCGGGGGGTGAGGTGTTCGTCAACACCCACAGCAGCCCGAATCTGGCGGCTGCAGGTAGTGGGGATGTGCTGTCCGGCCTGCTCGGCGCCATGCTGGCCAGCCACTTCGTCGGCCGGGAGCCCGACCACGTCGGCCTCGCACACACGGCTGCGTGTGCGGCGCTGGTTCACGGCGAGGCCGGGCGGCGTGCCGACTTCCCGGCCACAAGTCAGGACATCGCCGATCAGGTCCGGCCCGCCGTCGCGTGGGCATCGGGCGCGGCTGACGCCGATACGATTGAGGCGTGACCCGCGCCCAAGCGCGAATAGACCTCGAGGCATTCGCGCACAACCTCGCTCACCTGCGGGCTTGTGCCCCGGACAGTGAACAGATGGCGATCGTCAAGGCCGACGCCTACGGACACGGACTCGTCCCGATGGCCCGCGCGGCTCGCGAGGCCGGCGCCGAGTGGTTGGGCGTGGCCCTGTTCGGCGAGGCGTTGGATCTGCGCGCAGCCGGCGACGGCGGTCGGATCCTCACCTGGCTGGCCAGCCCGGACGACCCGTGGGAAGACGTGCTGCTGGCCGGCGTGGATGTGGGTGTGTCGAGTCCAGCTCAACTGGACCGGGTCGTCGCAGCCCACCGGGCCACCGGCGTCACCGCCCGCGTGCACCTCAAGGTCGACACCGGTCTCGGACGGGCCGGTTGCCCCCTGGACCAGTGGCCGGCGTTCGTCGAATCGGCCAAGGCCCAG
>JALOLM010000350.1 GCA_025455985.1 Candidatus Nanopelagicales bacterium
TGCTCATCCAGCCGACGTCGGTGTCGGGCTTCGGACTGCGGGAATTGTGGGGTCGTATCGGGATGGCCATCGTGATCGGTGGCGTCCTCGCCGCGATCGCCGGCGCTCTGCTGGCCCGACGGGTGACGCGGCCGCTGCGCTCGTTGGTCACAGCGACCCGCCGGCTGCAGGCCGGTGACCGTAACCTGCGCCTGGTGCCGGAGGGCCCGGCCGAGGTCGCTGATGTCGCCGTCGCGATGAACCAACTCGGTGACAGCCTCGCGACCAGCGAAGCCCGGCAGCGGGACTTCCTGTTGTCCGTCAGCCACGAGTTGCGCACGCCCATGACGGCGATCGGCGGCTATGCCGAAGCACTGGCCGACGGCGTGGTCCAGCCCGACGACGTCGAGCGGGTCGCGGGCACCATGCTTGCCGAAACCCACCGGCTCGACGCGTTGATCGCAGACCTGCTCGACCTGGCTCGGCTCGGTGCCGTGGAGTTCCCGGTCGACATCGTTGACGTTGATCTGCGGGAAGTCGCCAGTAGCGCGGCGCAAGTGTGGGCCGATCGGTGTGCGGTCGAAGGCGTGCGATGGCGTTTGGTCACGCCAACCGATCCGGTTCGTGTCAGTTGTGATCCGCGGCGAGTCCGCCAGATCATCGACAACCTCTTGGCCAACGCGCTGCGGGTAACGCCGGCCGGGGAGTCCATCGTGCTGGAGACCGGCATCGACGGGCCAATGGGCTACGTCGAGGTGCGCGACAGTGGCCCCGGACTGTCCGACAGTGATATCGAGGTCGCGTTTGAGCCCGCCGAGTTGTACAGCCGGTACCGCGGCCTGCGGCAGGTGGGCACCGGTGTGGGGCTGGCGTTGGTCGGCAAACTCGCGGACCGCCTGGGTGGTGCGGCCTCAGCCGGGCACGCCCCGGAGGGAGGCGCGTGCTTCCGGGTCTCGCTTCCTCCACCTGCGTGACCGGCTTTGTTCCGGCTTCCACCGCTGAAAGTGGGCACGAGCACTGTCCTGCGGCCACGTTCGTGCGGCTGAAGACAGGTCATACTGCGCGAATCGGATGCGGATTCCACCGAAAGATGGCAGTTTCCGGAATCAGGTTTCGCTCCGTGCCACCTTTCGGCGGTACGCCGCGAGTGACTGGCCGCCAGGATCAGCCAGCGGTGAACCGCGCCTGCCATCGCGCCGGAGTCGCCCTGTCCACGCCGCGGCGCTTACGCTGAAGCCCATGAACCGGTGGCAGAGGATGCGCATGCCGCTGGCCGCAGCCGCAGCAGGGCTGGCGGCGTGTGGCTACGTCTACGCCGTCGACCCCTCCGAACCCGGACACTTCCCCCCATGTCCGACCAAGGTGCTCACCGGCTGGGACTGTCCGTTCTGCGGGAGCCTGCGCGCTACCCACGAGGTCCTGCACGGCAATGTCGGCGGCGCTCTGGATCTCAATGCCGTGACTGTGCTCTTCGTGCTTCCCGTCGCGCTCGTCGTGCTGGGTGCTTGGACCCTCAAGCGCTGGCGCGGTGAGCAGTTCGAGATGCGCGTCCCGACCTGGGCCACAGGTGCCGTCGTGGCCTTGATGGTGGTGTTCACAGTGGTGCGCAACCTGCCCGGCATGCCGTTGGGGACCAGCGCGTAGGCGGTGGGTGGGTCGCGGATGCCGCGCGGTTAGTCTGACCATGTGAGCGTGCTCGACGACATCATCGACGGTGTCAGGGAAGACCTTGCCGAGCGTCAGGCGCAGACTCCGCTCGACGACCTGAAACGCCGCGTTGAGACCGTGCCCGATCCGATCGACGCCCTCGCGGTGCTGAGCCAAGGTGGTGTCGGCGTGATCGCCGAAGTGAAGCGATCGTCACCGAGTAAAGGCTCCCTGGCGACGATCGACGATCCGGCCCAACTCGCGCAAGCCTACGAGCGGGGAGGAGCGCGCTGCATCAGCGTTCTCACCGAGCAGCGGCGTTTCGGTGGCAGCCTCGAGGACCTCGCCGCCGTGCGGGCAGCGGTCGACATCCCCGTTCTCCGTAAGGACTTCATCGTCACCTCCTACCAACTGTGGGAGGCGCGCGCCCACGGCGCCGACATGGCGCTACTGATTGTCGCCGCGCTCGAGCAGGAGGCGCTGGTGTCGCTGGTGGAACGCGCCCAGAGCATAGGCCTGCTGCCACTGGTCGAGGTCCATGACGCCGAGGAGGTGCACCGCGCAGTGGAGGCGGGCGCCAAGGTCATCGGGGTCAACGCCCGGGACCTGCGGACTCTCGAGGTGGACCTCTCAGTCTTCTCTGACGTCGCACCGTCCATCCCCGAAGGCATCATCCGCATCGCAGAGTCGGGTGTGCGCAGCCCGCAGGACCTGTTGGCGTATGCCGCGGATGGCGCCGATGCTGTACTAGTGGGTGAAGCGCTGGTGACCACGGCCGACCCGGCCGCAGCTGTGCAGGACCTGGTGTCCGCCGGCGAGCACCCAGCCGTTCGCCACGCCGATTAGGAGGCACGCACGTGGGTCTGCCCGATGCCGGGGGTCACTTCGGTCCGTATGGGGGGCGTTTCGTCCCGGAGGCGCTGGTCGCCGCCTTGGACGAACTTGACGACGCCTTTCGTAAGGCGTGGATCGACGACGCCTTCCACGCCGAACTCGACGGCTTGCTGCGGGACTACTCGGGGCGGCCCACACCGCTGACCCCGGCCGACGGGCTGGCGCGTGCGTTCGGAGTCGAGCAGGTCTGGCTCAAGCGCGAGGACCTCAACCACACCGGCAGCCACAAGATCAACAACGTACTCGGGCAGGCGCTGCTCACCAAGCGCATGGGCAAGGCCCGGGTTATCGCCGAGACCGGTGCCGGTCAGCACGGCGTGGCCACCGCGACGGCCGCGGCGTTGCTGGGACTCGAGTGTGTGGTCTACATGGGCGAGGAGGATACGCAGCGGCAGGCGCTCAACGTCGCGCGTATGCAGTTGCTCGGGGCGCAGGTCGTCCCCGTGACTGCCGGCAGCCGCACGCTCAAGGACGCGATCAACGAAGCGATGCGCGACTGGGTGACCAACGTCTCCACGACCCACTATCTGCTCGGTACGGTCGCAGGCCCGGATCCTTTCCCGGAGATGGTGCGCGAGTTCCACCGGGTGATCGGCAGGGAGGCCCGCCAGCAGTGCCTGGAGCGTGGGGGGCTGCCCGATGCGGTAGC
>JALOLM010000351.1 GCA_025455985.1 Candidatus Nanopelagicales bacterium
GTAGTTCAATGGCAGAACATCAGCTTCCCAAGCTGACAGTGCGAGTTCGATTCTCGTCACCCGCTCAAAGAAAAAGACCTCGGAGGCTTCCGGGGTCTTTTTCTTTGATTGCGGCTAACACGGCGAGAATCGGGAGGAGCGTCCCGAAGGGGCGCGACGGCTCTCGTCACCCGCTGTACCCGAAATTGCAGGCCTTTGATGTGCGGTCCTGCAACGGTCTAGTAGCCGACTTCGCAGGAATTGGCGCTGTCGCACGTGAACGTGTCGGCTGCCGCGGCCGAGCCATGCTGCCGTTCGACGAAACCGCGGCTCGCAGGGACAAATCCCTGGTGGCCGGACGCGAACGTGCCGGCCGGCCGACGAGCCCTTTCGACGCCCAGATTGCCGCCATCGCGAAGGTCAACAAAGCCAAGGCGGGCCACTTGGGAACGGTTCGGTCGATGCACAAGAGCGAGCGATGGGCCACCAGCGGCCACCGCCGCCCTCGTACTGGCGCGATGATTGCCGGCCGCGGGTTACTCTGACGCGATGAAGATCCTGCTGAGTGGGGCGCTCATCGCCAGCACCATCGCATTGGGTGCCGGTGCTCCCGCCGCGGCCAACGGAGTCTGGGGCAACCCGGTCGACATCTCAGCGGCGGCGAGAGACGGCTCCTCCCCGCAAGTCAGCAGTTCCGCGGATGGCAAACGGCTCACAAGCGTCTGGATCAGCAACGACGGTGCACAGGCCCGGGCGACTGGAGCGTTCAGCACGGATCACGGGGCCACGTGGTCACAAGGGGTGGCCATCAACACCCCGACCGGCAACTCCTCGGGGATCCGGCTGGCGAGCAGCCAGGACGGCCGGCGAGCCATTGCCACGTTCGTGGACTTCGAGGCCGTAAACAAGGAGATCGTGCGCACGGCCACCCTCAATGAGGGCGTCTGGGCAGCACCGGTGAATGTATCGGCTTTGGCATCCTCAGCAGGGTCGCCCTCACCCGCCATTGCGATGACTCCGAACGGCGACAAGGTGGTGGCCGTGTTCGCACAGTTCCAGGACCCGTTGCACCAGATCCAGGCACGCACGTCGACGAACTCCGGCGCCACGTACACGGCCGCCGTCCCCGTCGCTGCGAACGTGACAGCGCCCAGCGACCTCGAGGTGGTGTCATCGGCCGACGGCCAGCGCCTTGCCGCAGTGTGGCAGGAGGACGTCGGGGCCGTCGAAACCATTCGCGCCTCCTTCTCCAACAACGGCGGCGGGACGTGGTCATCGCCGGAGACCCTGTCCAACCCCGCCCGCGACTCCAGCAATCCCAACCTTCTGACCAACGCCGACGGCTCCCGCGTCGTCGCGGTGTGGCAAGAGTTCGTTGGCTCAGGCGAGTCCCTGATCCAGACCCGTACCCTGGCCGGAGGTTTCTGGTCTTCCCCAGCAGTCCGACTCTCGCCGGTGGGCCAGAGCAGCAACAACCCGCAGATCAGCGGTGCCGCCGACGGTTCCCGGGCCACGGTCGCCTGGGCGAACGAGACGGCTAAGGGCGTGCAGAGCGCACATGCTGTCGGGGACACGTGGTCGGGACCCGGTGCAGTCTCGGAGCCAGGGCCGGCCGTCTTCACGCCCGATGTCGCCAGCAGCGCCGACGGCCTGCGGGTGTCAGCGGTGTGGAACAAGTCCAGCACGCAGATCTTGAGTTCTGAGAGTGACGATGGGGGCGCCACCTGGAGCGTTCCGGTCAGCACTTCGGCCGCGGCCGCAGGTACAGGCAGCCCCCGCATAGCGGCGGCGGACAGCGGATTCCGGTACGCAGCAGTCTGGGTCCGCCCGGACGGATCAGACAAGCGCATCCAGGCCGGGACGTACTTCGAGGCGCAGTCGCAGACGATCACTCTTCAGCAACCCGCAGATCTCCCTGTGGGCTCCTCAACCGCCCTGACCGCGACCGCATCCTCGGGGCTGCCCGTGACCTTGGCCAGCACCACGCCTGGTACTTGTTCCGTCACCGGCAGCCAACTGACGGCCGTGGCGCCCGGCACATGTTCAATCGTCGCCAGCCAGCCGGGTGACGTCGACTTCCTGCCCGCCGCCGATGTGACCCGTTCGCTGACCGTCGTCGCTGCAACACCACCGGTCGGCCCCAGGCAACAGAGCCTCGGATGCGCCAAGACGCCGCCAGGCAAGCTCAAGCGACGCGGCACGACCGTCGTGCTGCCGAAGAACTGCCGAACCGATGCGGGCCAGCGCGTCACGGTCAAGGTGAGCGGCAAGCGCAAGGATCTGCGCAACGTGAAGGTGATCAAGAAGGCCGGGAAGACGTCGATCCGGACCTTCGGCACCCGCGTGAAACTCAAACTGACCTACCGGGCCGCCGGGACCAGCACCGTGGATCCGTTCGTGCAGGTCCGCCGTTACCGCACCTGAAGCGTCAGCGGCATCGCAGTAGCGCCGTGTTCGCCGCAGTTCGACATCAAGGCGTGGGACCTGAGGAACCCGCCGACTGCCCGGTCGTCGCAAGCCGCCCATAACGCCCTCGAGAACAACAGCCATGCCCCAATGCGTCGAAACGGCGCTTCGTGCTTGATGTGGGGGCGGCTCGGTCCGGCGATCGGTGCGGCGAGGCCGAACAGGCTCGACACCGGAGCGTGGAAGTTCCCTGTACGGGAGGTCTGTTGATGAAGACGATGAGTTACGCCGAGTCGCGAGCACGCTACGCCGAGATGCTCGATGGCGTCATCAACGACCGCGAGGAAGTCGTCATCACTCGCGCCGGCCACGAACCTGTGGTCGTCATGGCCCTCAAGGAGACGGCCTACCTGACCCGTTCGCCGGCCAACGCGCGCCGCCTGCTCGATGCGATGGAGCGGCTTGGAAGCCAGCCACGACCTGGTCGAGACCGACTGACATGTCACTCTTCCAGTGCGAAGACGCCAGCAGCCCGAGCCGCTGCCGGCACCCCAAGTCCCTGGGCCCACACCGCCCAGAACCTGTCCTCCACCCGCCGCGAAATCCTGGAACGTCCCACGCAACACACCCACTCTCAATGCTGGACTGTTGCACTGACCCCCAGAACCCGCGCGGCGTGTCGGCGGAACTTCTTCACAAGACCGACCCCCGGGGGCCGGCGTCAACCCGCCGCGACGGTGGCCACCACGATCGCGACCACCATCACCGCGATCATGATCCCCAGCCCGGCGGGACGCATCTGTCCTCTGGCATCCGCCCGACGGGCCAGCGGGAACAGCCGCCAGAAGAACACCGCGATCGACGCAGCCAACGCCCAGCCCGCGGCGACCTTCGTCTCCTGGGTGCCCGTGAGAACGACCACCGCGAGCAGAGCCAGGAAGATGACCTTGACGCCGGCGACCCAGTAGACCA
>JALOLM010000352.1 GCA_025455985.1 Candidatus Nanopelagicales bacterium
CCCCGGCGGTGAACGCCACCGGGAACCCCGCCTGGTCCAGCAGCAACCCCGCCACCAACGGGCCGATGATGGAACCCACGTCGGACATCATCTGGAACCCGGCGACGACCGAACCGCCGTGATGCCCGCGGGCCACGTCGCCGACGATCGCCGTCGGGGACGGGCCGAGGAACGCACCCGACACCCCGGCCACCGCCATCGCGATCAGGAACCAGGTCGCGTCGGGGGCCACCGCGAGCAAGGCCAGGGACACCACCCCGACCGCCAGACCGATGATCAACGCCGGCCTGCGCCCCCGACGATCCGCCGTCCGTCCGCCGAACGCGAGCAGTGCGGCCTGCAACCCGGCGGCCACGACGAAACCGACGCCCGCCAGCCCGGGCCCCTGGCGCAGCCCCTCCACGACGAACAGCGGGACCAGCGAGGACCGCAGCCCGAAGAACACGAACCCGTTGGTGAAGTTGGCGCCGAGCGCGGCCTGATAGGCCGGCAGCCGCAGTGTGGGGAGGAACTTGATGGCCTCCTGATCCTCGCCGAGATCCGGTTGCTCGACGTGCTCGAGCCGGGGCAGCAGGGTCACGGCCACGAGGAACGCCGCCAGCAGGGTGCCCGCGTACACGAAGAACGGCGCCCGGATGGACAGCCCGATCACCAGTCCGCCCACCGCCGGCCCGGCCACCCCGCCGATGAGGAAGCCCGCCTGGAACGCCCCAGAGGCTCGTCCCCGGAACTCCGGGGCCGTGACCCGCAGCAGCAGTGCTGTCGCGGAGATCGTGAACATGGCCGAACCTGCGCCACCGATACCTCGCAGCAACAGCAGCTGCAGGTAGTCGGTCGCGAACCCGGCCGCGAGACTGGACAGCCCCACGATGGCCAGGCCCGTCGACATGATCGTGCGCTCCCCGAACCGGTTCACCGCCCATCCCGCAGGTGGGGAACTGACCAGGCGCATGAGGGCGAAGACGCTGATGACCGCGCTGGCGGCGAACGCGGAGACGCCGAAGGTACGCGCGAACAACGGGATCGCAGGGATGACGATGCCGAAGCCGAGTGCCACGCAGAACGCGATCGCGGCGAGCACCGTCACCTCACGGGGAAGGCCGCCGATTTTCGGCACCCAGGACTTCACGCGTGCCACTATCGCAGCCGCTTTCGCGTTCGCCGGAACTGGGCGAGACTGCTGACATGGACCTGCGCGACTTCTTCACCAGCAAGCGCTCGATGGTGACCCCCGAGAACGCGATGCCCGACCGACCCGACTACCCGTTCAGGGTGCCGGACCGGCATGCGGTCCTGGGGTCGGCGCTGCACGGCCCGTGGGACGAAGGCGTCGAGGTCATCTACCTGGCGATGGGCTGCTTCTGGGGAGCAGAGGAGTACTTCTGGAAGACCCCGGGCGTGGTTTCGACCGCGGTCGGCTACCAGGGCGGCTTCTCAGCGCACCCCACCTACGAGGAGGTCTGTTCCGGCCGCACCGGCCACACGGAGACCGCACTGATCGCCTACGACGCGGCTGTGACCTCAACCCTGGACATCCTGCGGATCTTCTGGGAGCACCACGACCCGACCCAGGGATACCGGCAGGGCAACGATGTCGGCACGCAGTACCGGTCGGCGATCTTCTGGACGACCGACGAGCAGCGGGCGATGGCGGAGAAGACGCGAGACGCGTACCAGGAGGTGCTGACCGCCAAGGGACTCGGCGAGATCACCACCGAGATCGATCCGGCGGAAGACCACCCGTTCTACTACGCGGAGGACTACCACCAGCAGTACTTGCACAAGGTGCCCCACGGCTACCGGTGCCATGCGAACACGGGTGTGGCGTTGCCGCTGTGACAGTTGCCTAGGACAACTTCCCGAACAGTCGCCGAAGGGTCGCCTCGAAGCCTGGCAGATCCTTGTCGATGGTGGCCTCGATCATGTTGCGGTCGATGAACGCATAACCGTGAGCAATCCGGTTCCGCGTGGCCCAGATCAACGGCCATTCCTCCCCGAAGGCATCGGCGCGCACATCTGAGCTCATGCTGGCAACCGCCTCTACGGCCGCGGCCAGACGCAGGCACACCGCATCGGCGACGGTCTGGTCGTCAAGGTCGCCCCGCGCTTGATGCGAACGAAGCACCTCAAGGTGACCCAACGCATCGGCCAGCAGTTCCCGGTCGCTGCGGCTCACAGCGGGATCGCCTCCGCCATCGCCGTTTCCCGCACATTCGAACGCAGTCCCGAGTCCGGCACGATCTCGACCTTCTCCCCCACAACCTCCGAGAGAGAGCGCTCGAGCCGCGCAAGATCCAACAGCGAGACATCGGTTGGCGCAGTCACGAGCAGATCGACGTCCGACTCCGGACCATCCTCGCCGCGAGCCACACTCCCAAAGATGCGCACGTCTGAGAAGCCGGCCCCTTGCGCGATCCGCAGAATCTCACCTCGCTTCGCCGCAACGGCCCTGCCCCTCGCAGACGTCGGCTGGAACCGCAATAGCCTTGCCACCTCCGGCTGACTGCGACCCACACACTCGGCGATCTGCCGCTGACTCAACCCCGCCGCCGCACCCTTGCGCACCGCCCCCACCAGCAGCGAACGAGACTGACGATGCAGTTCGGCGCTAGCGCGGGCCGCTTCCCTCAGCTCAGCGCGCAGACGCTCTTCGACTTCACTTCTCACAAAGGCGATAGTACGACCTATCACCTCGCCAGTCACCGCCTGCCGGCACAAGGTTCCCCCAACTATCGGCGCAGCGCCGATCCGAGTGTGGCGTCGCCGTGGTAGTCGCCTCGTCCACACTGCGTATGAGCAGCCGTGCGACCCTAGCCGGTCGCACAAGAGCCAGCCGCAAACTCATGATCGCCCCAGAATCGCCCCGGCTTCCAGGAGCTGCTGCCCGGAATAGCCAAATCTAGCGACTTATTGTGATTTTGCTATTCAGCACTAGACTTCTGAATATGCGCGCCGCAGAGAACCCCTTCACCCCTGGATCAGGACTCCTGCCGCCAGCACTCGTGGGTCGCGACGCCGACCTTGAGGCCCTCGACATCATGATCGATCGCGTCCACAACAGGCTGTCCAACCGCGGGATGGTGCTCGCCGGTCTGCGCGGAGTGGGCAAGACGGTACTGCTCAATGAGATGCAGCGCCGAACCGAAGAAGCCGGCTGGTTTGGTTTGTGGTCAAGGCTGAGGCCCGCGCCGACACCGCCGGGGCTGCGACGTTGCGACGCAATCTGGCTCGCTCGATGGTCGCCCAAGCTCGCGCGCTGGCCGTCCGATCCCCCATCGAGAAGATCCGCCGCGCGCTACAGGCCGTCCAATCTTTCTCGATCTCTCTGGGTATGAACGGGGTGGACTTCGGCGTCGCGCTGCAGCCCGGTAGAGCCGACTCCAAGGACCTGGAGATCGACCTGCCCGAACTCGTCGAGGATGTGTGTTCCGCACTGGACGGGACCGCGCTGGCACTGTTCCTGGACGAGATGCAGGATGTCGACGCCGAAATGATGGGGGCTCTGCTGTACACCCAGCATGAGGCTGGGCAGCGCGGCTGGCCGTTCTACATCATCGGCGCTGGCCTGCCACCCCTACCGGGCATCCTTGCGGAGATCCGCTCATATGCCGAGCGGTTGTTCGACTACCGGGAGATCGGCAAACTCACCGATCCCAATGACGCGCGAGCCCTGGTCGATCCGGTGACCACGAGGAAGGCGTGGTTCACCGGCGAGTCCCTGCAGATCCTGCGCGAGGCGGCGGGCGGGTATCCGTACTTCCTGCAGGAATACGGCCGAGCGGTGTGGGAGACCGCCCCGGGTCCTGAGATCACCGCCACGGACGCACATCTCGCAGTCGCCCTGGGCAGGGAGCGCCTCGACTCCGGTTTCTTCGCCTCGCGCTGGAGCCGCGCCACACCTGCCGAACGGCGCCTTCTGGTAGCCATGGCTGACGACGGTGAGGGGCCATCGACCACCGGCGACGTCGCCCAGCGCCTCGGGTTGAAAACCACCAGTCTCGGTCCCGCCCGCGCTGCCCTGATCCACAAGGGTCTGATCTACGCGCCCGAGCATGGCCTGATGGCCTACACGGTTCCGGGGATGGCCGGGTACGTCGAAAGGCACCGCGAGGACGTCGCGTAGATGCTCCGAGTTGGTGCGCTGGGGCCACTGCAGACCGCTCGTCACACGGCTTCGGCTCAACCGGTCGGGCCGACAGGTCAGGCGCACCCCCCTTGGCGCCGCGCATCGCGGCCTGGCAAGCCACGAATCAGGAGGACAGCATCGCCTTCATCTGCTCAATCTCCGCTTGCTGCGACGAGATGATGTTGTCGGCCAGCGTGGAGACGTTCGGGTCGGACGAGGACCTGACCTGCTCGGCCATTGCGACGGCACCTTCGTGGTGCGCGATCATCATCGTCAGCCACATCTCGTCGAACTGTTCTCCGCTGGCCTGCTGCAACTCATCCATCTGTTCGGCCGTCATCATTCCGGCCATCGTGATGCCACCCATGTCGTGACCGCTGTGATCCATCCCCTGCATGTCAGCGCCCTGCGACGCACCAGGCATCGCGGTGGGCGCATTCCAGGACTGCAGCCAGTCGGTCATTTGCTGGATCTCGGGATCCTGCGCCGCCTTGATCTGCTCGGCGAGCTGTTGAACCTGCTCCGAGGCACCTGAGTCGGCAGACAACGCCCGATCGGCCATCTCCACGGCCTGCTGGTGATGGGGAATCATGGACTG
>JALOLM010000353.1 GCA_025455985.1 Candidatus Nanopelagicales bacterium
GCGGGTCGCAGTGTCGTGGTGCTGGAGCAGGGACGCCGCTTGACGCCGGAGGATCTCGAGGCGGGTGCTCGCAGTGCCCGCGCGCTGCTGTGGGAGCCGGCGGTGGGACTGCACGGCTACTTCCGGCAGACGCTGCTGCGCCACGTCACGATCGTCGGCGGCATCGGCGTCGGCGGTGGGTCGATCGTGTACGCCGCGGTCCTGCTGCAGCCCAAGAACTTCGACGCTGCGGGTTGGCGTCGGGTGGGGGTCGACTGGAGCACCGAACTCGCACCGCACTTCGAAGAAGCCGCCCGCATGCTGGGCCGGGAGCGGAACCCGCAGCGCGGGGTGCAGGACGAGTGGTTGCGTGCTGCGGCCGAGTCCCTGGGCGTGGCCGACACGTACGGCGCCACCTACCAGGGCATCCATTTCGCCGACTGTGTCGCGTGTGGCCAATGCATCACCGGCTGCCCGCATGGGGCCAAGCGATCCACCGACCTGACGTACTTGGCCCAGGCGGAGGCGCTGGGAGCGCAGATCCTGCCGCTGTCGAAGGCGCACATACTGGTACCGCTCAATCCGGGTTGGCGGGTGGTCATGCGCAACCCCTTGACCGGGGAGGTGTCCAGCGTCGAGGCCAAAGAGGTGGTTCTGGCCGGTGGTGTCCTGGGCACGGTGGAACTGCTCTCGGCGTGCCGTGACCGCTGGAAGACGCTGCCAGGACTCTCACCGATGCTCGGACGGCGGGTACGCACCAACTCCGAGGCGTTCGCTGCCATCCTGCACCCCCCGGGCACGGATGTCACCGAGGGCGCCACGATCTCAAGCGACTTCTACCCCGACCCGCGCACACATGTGACCAACAACCGGTTCCCGCAGTCCTATGGGTTCATGCGCTGGTACTTGTCACCCGCGGTCAGTGGCAACCGTCGCCTGCAGACGCTCAAGGCCATGGCCCGGCATCCGGGGATCGCCACGGCCAACGCCCGGGCGCGGCAGTGGCACAAGCGGGTCACGATCCTGACCGTCATGCAGCACGCCGACAACGAGATGGCCCTGGACTACCGCAAGACAGCGCTGGGGTGGGGTTTGCGATCCCGGCTGCCGGAAGGGGTGGCGCCGGTTCCTGTCAACCTGCCGCAGGCCGACGCTGCTGGCCGGGCCGTCGCGCAGGCCAGCGGCGGCAAGGCCTACTCCACGATCCTCGAGAGTCTGCTGGGCATCGGGGCGACCGCACACATCCTCGGCGGCGCCGTTATCGGCCCCAACCCGGAGCAGGGGGTCGTGGACGCCGACCACCGGGTGTTCGGCTACGACGGACTGCGGGTCATGGATGGTTCGGTCGTGCCCGAGAACGTCGGGGTCAACCCCTCGTGGACGATCACCGCGATGGCTGAACGGGCGGCGGCGCGGTGGTTCTCCGCGACCTGACGGTTCGGGGCGGGGTTCCCGGGTGGGAACGTGCACGGGGTTGGGGTCTGTTCACGCGTGCAGTTATCCAATCTGGGCAGGCGATGGGGCAAACCGGCAAACAAAGTGCCGGAAAACCCCACGGGTTCCAGGCCGCTGAGCCATACCCGCGCCGCATACGGGAATACCTGAAGAGAAAATCAGGTTATGCTGGGTAAACACAAGGAGCAGACCATGGGATTCTCGAAGTGGGCCAAGCAGGCTCAGAAACTGGCCAGCCAGCACTCCGACAAGATCAACGCCGGCATCGACAAGGCGGCGGACAAGGCCAAGGCCAGCCAGCCGACCAAGAGCAGCTACGTGGACAAGGCCGCACAGTACGCCAAGAAGGCGGTACCTCCGAAGTCCTGACGGCCTACGTCAGTCGTGCTGTCGCGGCAGAACCAGCGTGGGCACGGTGGCGGCACGCAGGATCTTGTACGTGGTGTCGCCCAAGAACACCCTGCGCAAGATGCCGCCCCGAGCCGACGCGACCACCAACAAGTCGTCCTCGGCCCAATCCTCGCGGCTCATCGCCGCCAGGGGCGAGTCGCCGACCAGGATGTCGTTGCTGACGTCGAGGCCAGTGGTGTCGATGAGCGACAGGGCGTGGTCCTGGTGTCCGCGCAGCATCTCCAATGAGGCCGTCAGCACCGACCCTTCGGCGTCGGCGCCCAGGTCCGAACCGTACATCCGGTGACGGATCAGCAGGGTGAGCAATCGCAGCGGAACCCCGGCCGCGCGGGCCAGCTCCGCACCTTTGGCGGTGGCCACCTCTCCCTCGGGCCCCGCCGAGAAGGCGACCAGCACCCGACCGAGGCGCGGTGCCGGGTGGCGGGCGTAGCCAGAGGGCACCAGCGCCAACGGGGTGGTGCAGTGGTGCAGTAGTTGGTTGGTGGTGCTGCCCATGGCGAAGCGGCCGATCGACCCGCCGGGGCCACTACCGACGACCACCAGATCCGCGTTCAACTCCGCGGCGATCTCCGAGAGACCCGAGCCCAGGGAGCGATGGTGGTGCACAACCGTTTGCGCAGTCAGCCCGTACTGCGACTCGAGACTCTCGGCAATGCGGTCGACGACCTGCGATGAGGCGTCGCCGCGCTGTTTCTGCCAGCGCGGATCGACATGGTCGTTGATGTACTCGTCGTCGGTGGCGCTGACCGTGACCACTGACACGTGAGCGCCGAACGTCGCAGCGAGAGTGGCACCGAAGGCCACCGCATCGGCGCTGGTGGAATCGTCAGCCACCCCGATCATCAATTTCATCGCGTATCTCCCGCCGCCCTGCAATGCGCCTTCCCTGGCCAGTACGGTAGCGCCGATGACTGGTGCGATGCCGGTCCACAAGGGAGTGCAGATGTCGAGCGGCCAGCCGATGCTGAAGCAGATCATGCGAGTCAAGAACCCCGACCACATTGTGGAAGAGGGCGACCACGGCGGCCTGAAGCGCAGTATGGGCTTGTTCGCCCTGCTCATGTTCAGCGTCGGCAGCATCATCGGCACGGGTATCTTCGTCATCCTGGGCGAGGCGATCCCCAAAGCCGGGCCGGCGGTCATCTTGTCCTTCATCCTGGCCGCGGTTGTCTGTGCGTTCTCCGCGTTGTCCTACGCCGAACTTGCCGGGACGATTCCGGTCTCCGGGTCGTCGTACTCCTACGCCTACGCCACCCTCGGCGAGATCCTGGCCTGGGTCTGCGGCTGGTGCCTGATGCTCGAGTACGGGGTCGCG
>JALOLM010000354.1 GCA_025455985.1 Candidatus Nanopelagicales bacterium
GCTCTCGTGGAGCCACTCGAACGACGAACCCGTTTCCTGCACAAGGTGATCGACGAACTCGGTCTTGAGGTGGACGTGGTGCGCGAGCGGGCC
The DNA here is from genome assembly GCA_025455985.1 of Candidatus Nanopelagicales bacterium. GTDB lineage: Bacteria > Actinomycetota > Actinomycetes > S36-B12 > UBA10799 > JADKAV01. The sequence goes on from JALOLM010000354.1 coordinate 94, forward strand.
CAGAACGTCCAACTGCGGGCCGATCGGGTGACCGCCCGGGCTGTGGCCAATACCGGCACCCTGCTGGAATGGTTGACTCCCCTGACCACGCAGGCCGGAAAGTTGGTCCTGCTGAAGGGACAGCGTGCCGAGGAGGAACTCACGCAGGCTGGCGGCTGGCTGCGTAGGCACCGGTGGATCGCTGAGATCCGTGAGGTGGGGGATCCACCACGCACGCGAGTCGTTGTCGTAGAACGAGGTCGACAGGGGTGACCATGGACGAACGAGCAGGTCTGGGCTGGCCCGGCACTGCACACGAGGATGAACCGGCCGAACCCGGAGCAGGTCTGGGCTGGCCCGATGGTGGGAGGACGCCATGATCGTCACCGTTGCCAACCAGAAGGGCGGCGTCGGGAAGACCACCACGGTGGTGAACATGGCCGCCGCTTTGGGGCAGGCCGGAACGTCCGTGCTCGTCGTGGACCTCGATCCCCAAGGCAACGCGACCACCGGCCTGGGGGTGTCGAGTCGTGCGGAGCGGCCTGGCATCTACGACGTCCTGATCGAGGACGTACCTATGGTCGACGCGACGGTCGACGTGCCCGAGAACTCGAATGTCCGGCTTGTGCCGGCCAGTCTGGATCTGGCAGGTGCAGAGATCGAACTGGTGTCGATACTGGCCCGCGAGTACCGGCTGCAGCGGGCACTTCGCGCGTACTTGGAGGAACATCCGGCGGACGTTGTCCTGATCGATTGCCCGCCGAGTCTTGGCCTGCTCACTCTCAACGCCCTGGTCGCCGCCGACGAGCTGCTCATCCCGATCCAGTGCGAGTACTACGCCCTCGAAGGCCTCGGGCAGTTGATCCGGACGGTGGAGATGGTGAAGGAACACCTGAATCCAGGGTTGCGGATCTCTTCGATCCTGCTCACTATGACCGATAGTCGGACAAATTTGTCCGATCAAGTCGCCGATGAGGTCCGTGCCTTCTTCGGAGACCTCGTCCTGGACACCGCGATCCCTCGTTCGGTGCGGCTATCTGAGGCGCCGGGACACGGCCAGTCGGGTATCGCCTACGACGAGACCTCCCGTGGTGCGGTGGCCTATCGGCAGGCGGCTGTGGAGTTCAGCACCCGTGTCATCGATCTCCGTGAGCCCGAGCAGGTGCACCCGTGAGCCGCCGGGCCTTGGGCAAGGGCCTCGGAGCCCTGATCCCCACAGCGGATCCGGTGGCGGAGGTCGATCTGCGCGATGATGTGAATCCGCTGCAGGCTGTGCCCGGGGTGGAACTGGTCGACATCGCCGTCGATCGGATCCACCCCAACCCGAACCAGCCACGCCAGGTCTTCGACCCAGAAGCCCTCGACGAACTGGTCCACTCCTTGACGACGGTGGGCTTGCTGCAACCGGTGGTCGTGCGGCGGGCGGGGGACGACTACGAACTCATCGCGGGGGAGCGGCGCTGGCGGGCGGCTCAACTCGCCGGCTGGCAGAGCGTGCCGGCGCTGGTGCGCCACACCGAGGACGCGGACCTGCTGCGTGATGCGCTGCTGGAGAACCTGCACCGGGTGCAACTCAACCCCCTGGAAGAGGCCGCGGCGTACCAGCAGCTGCTGGCCGACTTCGCCGTCACTCACGACGAACTCGCCGACCGCTTGGGCAGGTCCAGGCCACACCTGACGAACACCATCCGGCTGCTGAAACTGCCGGCTGGTGTCCAGCGCCGGGTGGCGGCGGGAGTCCTATCGGCCGGACACGCCCGGGCGCTGCTGGCACTGGACTCCGAGGAACAGATGGAGGCGCTGGCAACTCGGATCGTGGCCGAGGGACTGTCCGTGCGGACCACGGAGGAACTGGTCGCCTCGGACCTGCCCAAACCCCGCAGACGGCGCAAGCAGGCCGAGCAGCCGGAGTTCGCCCAGACGGTGCAGACCGCCCTGGCCGCACGATTCGACACCAGTGTGGACGTGAAGATGTCAGGCAGGCGCGGACGGCTCACCATCCACTTCGCGGACGCCGAGGACCTCGACCGGATCCTCGCTCTGATGGTCAGCGACGGCTGATCAGCGCTGCTGCGACCTGACCCAGTGACATTCCGGCCGCCGCGGCAGCCTGGGGGAACAGCGAGGTCTCGGTCATGCCCGGGGCGACATTCGCTTCCAGGAAGACCACCTCATCGTCGGTGACGATGAAGTCGATGCGCGACCAGTCACGCAGTCCCAGGGCCTCATGGGCGAGCACGGCGGCTTTCGCACATTGCTGCTCCTGCTCGGCACTGATCCGTGCGGGGACGAAGAACTCCGTCTCACCGGCTGTGTAGCGGGCGGCATAGTCGTACACCCCCGACCGGGGCCTGATCTCCACCGCCGGCCAGGCTTGCGGACCTTCCCCGAGATCGACCACCGACACCGCCACCTCAACGCCGTTCACGTATTGCTCGAGCATGGCCGAATCACCGTAGGCGAACGCTGCGACCATGGCCGGCGGCAGTTCAGCTGCAGTGCGTACCAGGGTGGCCCCGAGCGCCGAACCGCCACGCGTGGGCTTGACCATGAGCGGCAGGCCGAGGCGTTCGACGATGGCCTCCATGACCGCCGGCGCCCCGAGGTCCCGGAAGATCCCGTGCGGGAGCGAGAACCCGTAGGGCACGGCCAGGCCGCGCGCAGCCACGACCCCTTTGGCAATCGCCTTGTCGAACGCCTGTCGGCAGGCCACCGAACCGCTGCCCACGAACGACACCCCCAAGGCGTCGAGCACGTCGGCCAGCGACCCGTCCTCGCCGGCGGCGCCGTGCACCAGTGGGATGACGACGTCGGGGGCCTCATCGCGCAGCGCCGGTAGGAGATTGGCGTCCACGTCCATGACGCTCACCTCAACGCCTTGAGCACGTAGCGACTCGGCGAGCCGGCGACCGGACCGCAACGACACATCACGCTCGGCCGAGAGGCCACCTGCCAGCACGACCACGGACATGGCGAACCTCCTAGGCCAGATCGGGACCGGGGGTGGCCGGTCCGGGGGGGAGATGGACGGGGGCGTTGCCGAACGTCTGAATCAGGTCGAGTTCCGCCTCGATCACGGTCGCGAGGAGCCGGCGCACACCCTCGGCGATCCGTTCAGGGGTCGGGTAGCAGTAGGACAGCCGCATCGAGTCGCGACCCTGACCGTCGACGTAGAAGCCGGTGCCCGGCACGTAGGCGACCAGTGCGGCGACGGCCCGGGGCAGCATCGCCGTGGCGTCAATTCCGTCGGGCAGCGTGACCCACGAGTAGAAGCCCCCGCTCGGCACGGTCCATGTTGTACCGGCCGGGAACTGCTGTTCCATCGTGGTGAGCAGGGCATCGCGACGTTCCCGGTACAACTCGCGGAACGCCTTGACCTGGTCCATCCAGGGTTGGGTCCGCAGGTACTCCGACACCGTCAATTGGGAGAAGTTCGACGGGCACAAGATTGCTGCCTCAGAGGCGAGCACGAGCTTCTCCCGGACCGCGTGCGGTGCCACAGCCCACCCCACGCGCAGCCCTGCCGCGATGGTCTTGCTGAATGACCCGAGGTACACCACACCCTCGCTGTCATGTGAACGGATGGCCTGCGGAACTTCCCCGTCGAACCCGAGCAGGCCGTAGGGGTCGTCCTCGAGTAACAGCACCCCGGCGTTCTGGGCGATCGTGAGGATCTGGGCGCGGCGTTCGGCGCCCTGGGTGACGCCGGCAGGGTTGTGGTAGCTGGGGATCGTGTAGATCAGCTTGACCCGCTTGCCGGCCTCCCGACAGGCGGCCAACGCCTCGGAAAGGGCTTCGGGCACAAGGCCCTGCTCGTCCATCGCCACGTGCTGGACGTCGACCTGGTAGGAGCGGAAGACCCCGAGAGCTCCCACGTAGGACGGCGCCTCGACCAGCACGACGTCGCCAGGGTCGCAGAAGACCCGCGTCACCAGGTCCAGCGCCATCTGGGACCCCGCGGTCACGACGATGTCGTCAGGATGGGCCTGCACGCCGACCGGTGCCATCACCTCGCAGATCTGCTCGCGCAGACTCTGGTCACCTTGGCCGTTGCCGTACTGCATGGCCACGTGGCCCCGGGTAGTCAGCAGGTGCGCCACGCTGCTGGCGATCGCATCCATGGGCAGAGCGTCCACGTAGGGCATCCCGCCGGCCAAAGACACGACCTCCGGACGTGATGCCACGGCGAACAGCGCACGGATCTCCGAAGCCGTCATGCCCATCGCCCGCGCGGCGTAGGCATCGATCCATGGATCCAGCCGCGATCCCGTCATAGCGCCACCTTCCGCTTATGTCTCTACCATGCCTGTCGTGGACGACAAACATTCCGCCCGGGTCCTTGTTCGTATTGTGGGCCTCGCTGCCCTGGGCCTGCTCGCAGGTTTTGTTCTGGCCGGTCTACGACCGCACGGGCGGCGCTGACCGCTGAGAGGACCTTCGAGGCGGACGTCGGCCTCGCGGTCTGGTGGGCGGTGGGGTTCTCAAGGCACTTAGGCGGCGGTTGCTCAATTCCGGTTCCGTTGGCGTGTTCTCCGGGCCCGTCGGCGTACCTTTCTGGTTGGGCCGCACGCGCAAACCCTCTTGATCAACCTGATCGGTACGGTTTGGCGCCCGAAATGTCGCAAAGATGGGGGAATCGGAGTGCTTTTCGGGTTGATCAAGGGGGAGCGCCAACCTGGAAGGTACGCGGATCGGCTCGCACAACGGGCGCCGTTGAGGCCCGCGCGGAAATCCGGACCCCGCCCCAACGGCCAGACCTGGCCCGAAGTCACTTCGGCGCGAAGAAGTCGTGGATCGCTGAGGTGACCGCTTCGGCGATCTCCTGACGGGTGTGCGGGTCGCGCAGGTGGTGCAGGTCGTCGGCGTTGGACAGGTAGCCGGCCTCCAGCCGGACGGCCGGCATCCGGGTGAGCCGAAGCAGGTCCCAGGTCTTCGCGTGCGCCTGGCAGTCCGCCAGACCGGTGCGGTCGCTGACGTGGTCGACGAGGAGTTCGGCGAACTCGCGACCCAGCATCGAGGCGGTGCGCGAACTGCCGTAGTAATAAGTTGCCGCTCCCCGGCCCTGACCGGACGGTTCCCAGTCGCAGTGCACGGAGATCACCAGATCCGCACCCACCCGGTTCGCGAAGGCGGCCCGCTCGGCCTCGGTCGCCGGTGACAGATGGTTGGCACCCAGGGCCCGCGTGAGCAGAACCTGGATACCGAGCGCGGACAGGCGGCCCTCCAGCCGTGAGCAGATGTCGTCGATCACCCACTGCTCGGTCAACGTCGATGCGTCAAGTTCGCGGCCCGGATCGTTGCCACCGTGTCCGGGGTCGATCACGATCACCTTGTCGGCGGTTCCGGTCTGCAGCCGCGCCAGTGCCTGCTGGTCGCGCAGCTGCTCAGGAGCGCCACCGCTGACCGTGCGGGTGAGCCGGTCGAGTTCACGCAGGGTGAGCGGGCCGCAGACACCGTCGGACTCCAGGCCGACGTTGCGCTGGAAGTCGCGCAGTGCGTGGTCGGTGGAGGGTCCGAAGACGCCATCCACCCGACCGCTGTCGAAGCCCATGTCGGTGAGTCTTCGCTGCAACATCAGCGCGTCGTCACCGATCTGCATGTGGCCGGCCGAGAACGACAGGACCCGGTCGCCCAGGCGCCAGCGAACCTCTTCCAGCCGGCGG
>JALOLM010000047.1 GCA_025455985.1 Candidatus Nanopelagicales bacterium
ACATGGGAACAGCCTCACCCGCGGGGCCGCCGGGCGCAATGGATCTGCGACAATCGGACCTGCGCAGGAGGTCGTCGACGGCCACGCAAGCGCACGGCCCCCGTAGCTCAGGGGATAGAGCGATGGTTTCCTAAACCACAGGCCGCAGGTTCGAATCCTGCCGGGGGCACCGAGTAACAGAGCAGGTCAGAGGCTGGTTTCTCAAGGCAACTAGTATCCCCGTTACCCCCAGATTTGGCCGTCGTGCCAGATTCGTGCCAGATCCGCGCTAGCATCTGGCACGGGCGAGCCCGCTGGAGCGCCCTGGACGTAGCCGCGAGGGGGATCGTGATGGCCAAGTTCGGAAGCCTGCGCAAGCTCCCGTCGGGGCGGTGGCAGGCGCGCTACACCGACCACAACAACGGGCGGATGATCAGTGCGCCGGACACGTTCCGGACCAAGTCGGATGCCTCGGCCTGGCTGGCCGCCCGGCGCGCGGACATCGACCGTGGGCTGATCACCAACGATGTAGCAGCGCGACTGCCGCTGGCGGCCTACTGGGACGACTACCTGCCGTCGATCGAGGTTCGGCTGCGACCGTCATCGGTCCGGGACTACTCCTACTCATGGAGCAAGTGGATCGAGCCTCGGTTCGGCGCCGTGCCGGTGTCCAAGATCCTGCCGAGGGACATCGATCGGTGGATGGCCGACATACAGGCGAAGGGCATGTCCGCGCAGAAGGTGCGCAGCGCGTTCGGGGTGCTGTCCAGGCTGCTGGACCGGGCTGTGCGGGATGGGGCGATCCCGGTCAACCCGGCGAGTCGGCGCTCGGATCCGCTGCCCCGGATCCGTCGGGTCGACCGGCCGGTGCTGACCGTCGCGGAGGTCGAGGACCTGGTCACGCACTTCGAGCACGAGGACGACCGGGTGCTGGTCCGGTTGCTCGCCTACGGCGGGCTGCGGATCGGCGAGGCGTTGGCGCTTCAACGCCAGGACGTCGACCTGCGGCGAGGCCTGCTGCATGTCCAGCGATCGGTGTCCGATGCTGGTGGGGTCGTGCGGGTCCACGATACGAAGACCGGCCGGGACCGGTGGGTGGCTCTTCCTGCCTCCCTGGTTGCTCAACTGCGCGAACTGCTGCGGGATCGGCCGATCAACGTCGACGCGTTGCTGTTCCCCAATGCCGACGGCGGCTACCGGCGGGCGCGTGTGACGGACCGCCACCGTCGGATCAAGGCGGTCAAGGCGTGGAACGCCAGCCGCGTCGACGAGGAGGAGCGTCTGCTGGACCCGATCGCGGTCGGGTTCCACGACCTGCGTTCGGTGTGCGCGTCGCTGCTGATCGACGCCGGGGCGTCGCCGAAGGATGTGCAGGCCCACCTGGGTCACGCCTCGATTCAGACCACATTGGAGATCTATGCCCGCGTCCGCCCCGAGCGCTCGGCCGACCTGGCGCAGCGCCTGGACGCCCTGATCGAAGAAGGGGTCAAGGCCCGTTCAGGGCCTGGCAATAGCGCCGAAAAGGTATAGAATCTATCCCAAGGAGACGGATGGAGTTCGAGTTCGATGAGCAGAAGAGCGCAGCCAACCAGGTCAAGCACGGGATCGACTTCGTGCTGGCTCAGGCGCTGTGGCTCGACGACTCACTGGTCGAGGTCCCGGCACGCACTCACGACGAGCCCCGATTCCTGGTGGTCGGCATGATCGGCAGGCGCCACTGGTCGGCGATCGTGACCAACCGGGGGTCGAGCGTGCGGATCATCTCGGTTCGCAGGTCCAGGGTGGAGGAGGTGGCTCTCTATGAGGGCGAATGAGTTGGACGAGAAGTTCGACGCAGGCGAGGACATCACAGCGCACCTGGACCTGGCTGCTGCTCGCCGGCCGCTGCGGGACCAGCGCCGGGTGAATGTCGACTTCCCGGGATGGATGGTCGAGTCGTTGGATCGAGAGGCACAACGCCTGGGCGTCACCCGGCAGTCCGTGATCAAGATGTGGATCGCCGAACGGCTCGAGCAACGAGCGAGCTGACCCGGCGAACGCGACCGTGTGCGCCTGATCGTCAGCTGGCGCGGTGGGTGGTCCGGTAGGTCGCCCACGGGTCGATCGGATCCACACGCCCGGCGTTCGTGAACTGCTCGACATCAGCGAGGGTGAATCGGACGTAGCGGCCGACCTTGGTGAAGCCGATGCGGCGCTCGGCGACGAGGCGGCGCACGAAACGCTCGGGCGTGCAGAGCAGCTCGGCGACCTGCGCGATGTTGAGCATCGGCTCCCGATCCTGATGACGCTCAGGACCCCCTGGCGTCGCGGGAGTTGGCGCCAATCCCTTGCGCCGGCTGGGATTCGAAGCGTTGGTCATCGGTGCTCCTCGTTGTGGGTGTCGTCTCTCGAATGTGCACGCACCCCCAGCGGCCGGGGTTGCCCAGCGCCTCCCCGCACGCGGGGGCTTGGGGTCAGCCGTCGGCGATCGAGAGGGCGGTTTCGCGCTGGACCCGCCGGTGATGCGAGCTCAGCGGAACGTGTGCGTCGGTCATGGGGGCCCGGTTGGGCCCGGAAGGCGACGTGGCGATCCCGTCCGGCGCCGGCCCCAAGGCCGTGACACCGACCGATGTCCGGGCCGCCAGGGGGGCGCTGATCGCAGCGTCCAGTTCCGCGTCTGGTGTCGCTGCCCGAGCGGCCCGCAGGGTCTCGGTGGCAGACAGTTCAGCCTGCGTGTTCGCGAGGATGGCGGCCATGAGTGGTGTCGGATCCGGCGCGAGCGGCGTCGTTGTGGGTCCGCAGCCGACTTCACCGGCTGGATCTGAGATCAGGTACGCGTGGTTGGCGTCGCGGCCGCGGGTCATCGCGACGTAGAGGGCCTCCCGGCTGGTGGCCGGGCTGGCCAGAGTGTGGCTGGTGTCCACGGTGATGCCTTGGGCGCGGTGCGCCGTGATGGCATATCCGAGGTCGACGTGCTCGGTGACGTAAGCCGCGGGGAGTCGGATGCTCAGGCCCGGATCGCCGGCGTCCCGCGTGGCACCGCCGCCGAGTGGGGCAGCGGTCAGGGAGCCGTCATCGTGGGTGGCGGTGACGGTCCAGAGGGTGCCGTTGCGGACGTGCTGGCCGTCGGGGAGCCGCAGGGTGCGGTCGTTGCGGCGGGTGACGATCGTGTCGCCAGCGCCTACTTGTCCTCGGTCAGGGCCGCAGGACCCGCCGAGCGCAAGCATGGATCCGGTGACGGTCCCGCGGGTGACGGCCTCGCTGTGCGCGCGTTCGTTCAAGGCGGAGACGGTGGCGGTGTCGGGCGCGACCAGGATGCTGTTCCGCCTCGCCTCGCGGTCGGTGGCCCAAGCGGTGTAGGCGGCGTCGAGCATCTTCTCGGGTGGGCCGGCGTGCAGCCGACCGTGAGCGAGGTAGTGCTCGATGGCCACGGGGTCACCGGAACGCAGGCTGCGGGTGGCGGCGGCTTCCCAGCCGCTGGTGAACCGCCACAGCGAATGCAGTTGTGCGGGCGTTCCGGTGCGGGCGAGCATCCCGAACCCGCCGCCGGCGGTGACGGCACCGAGTTGGGCGTGGTCGCCAACCAGGAGCACCTTGGCTCCGGCGTTCTCGGCTTGGGTGACCAAGCGGGAGAGGTCGAGTGTGCCGGCGAGGGTGGCCTCGTCAACGATGAGCAGTTGCCGGGGCTGCAGTTGCCAGGACTGTTGGTCGGCGAACAGGGCGGTGATGGTCGCGCTGATACGTCGAACCTCGGCGGGGTCCCCCGCGGCAACGGCGTTGCCGCGACGCTCGCGCAGTGCGGTGATCGTTGCCGCCCTGCGGGTGGCCCCGTTGCCGGTGGTCTCGTGCAGCCATTTGGCGGTGTTCTCGGTCGGGATTCCCAGGGCGCTGCTCAGCTGATGAGCGGCGGTGGCCGAGGGGGCCAGGCCAATCACACTGTCGTCCCCATGTACCCGTTGCCACAGGGTTGCCAGCACGCTCAGGGTGGTGGTCTTGCCAGAGCCAGCTGGGCCGACGAGCACATCGACCCGGCGCCCGGAGGTGGCAACGTGCCGGACCGCGGTGATCTGGTCGAGAGACAACCCATCGGCCAGGGCGGGTTGCGGGCGGACCGGTGCCCGGAAGTGCAGCCCTGTCTCCACGGTGGCCGCTTTGAGGGCCGGGGCTGAGGCGTCCGCGTGCGCGGCAACGAGATGCTCCTCGGCGGCAACAAGCTCAGGGTGCGCGAACCTCGCTTCCCCCGCCCGGATGCGCATCCCGGTATCTGCGCCTCGTCCTTCATCGGTGACGTCGAGGGCGGGGAGGTCCAAGGGAACGCAGATCGCCTTCACGTCAGCGACTACCAGCTCGAGGAGCCGGGTGCGTTCGGTGAGGCTGGCCATCCGTAGTCCGCGGGTGGCCCTGGCGGTCTCGGCCCAGATGTTCCACTCAGTGAACACCGCGCGGCGGTCCACCAGCCCGTCGGCGACCATGCCCGCCAGCCGGTGCATCGTCTCGGTGCTGATCTGCTCAGCGCGCACACGCTGTGCCGGTTCCGCCGACAAGGCCTCGGCGGTGACCTGCCGCGGCTGTAGGCCCGTGACCTGGCGTGTGGTGTCTGCCCACCGCGTGAGCAACTCCCCGAGGGGGTGCGGGGTCTTGGCTGGGCGGGTCGTCAGCGTGGCTTGCTGCCGGAGCCTCACGACCTCAGTGCGTGTCGGTGCCCGCCCGTGATCCACCCGGAACCGGGTGGTGAGCGAAGCCAGCTCGCCGGCGATCGACGTCGAGCGGGTCGAGAACGCGGCGAGGAGCTCGTCGCTCAATCCCGTGATCTCATGCGCGGGGGTCCGGTTCGCTCCCCGGGATCTGAACCCCCACCGGACCGGCAATCGGGCGGCAAGGCGATCTGCGAACACGTCGTCGTACATCTCCGACGCTGCGACCGCCGCCAGATACAGAGTCCGCCCGTCGATCGTGCGCCACTGCCCATCAGGACCCTGGACCCGGTTGGCGATGATCACGTGGGTGTGCAGGTTTGGATCCCCGAGCCGGGTGTCCCAGTGGTCGAACCCCGCAGCGAGCATCCCCCGTGTGGCGACCTGGTTGACCCCGTTGCGCCCGGTCCGGGTGAACAGCGCCCGATCTTCGATCCACACCAACAGATCGCTGACGGCCGCTCGGTGCGCGTCGGCCACGGCTTGTCGGGTGGGCTCGTCGCCCAGGCCCCACAGCAAACTGGCCGACTTGGGTACCGTGAACGTCAGATCGAACCCGGACACCCGCCGCGACGTGTCAGCCCGCGGCGCCATGCCCAAGTGCTGGCCCGTGACCGGGTGCCGGCCCGCCCCGAACAGCAACGCCAACTGGTCCTCGGACACCGCGTCGCCCGGGTTGATCGGCGTCGGGGAATCCATCGAGAGGCCGGCCAGGCCGCAACCGAGCCACCGGCCGGGCGGGTAGCCGGTGCGTGAGTAGTAGTCGACCAGGGAGTCGCTGATCGCGCGGCGTGCGTCACCGCAGGCGGTGTGTCGCAGGAGGTACTGGTAGCCGGCGCCACCGGACAGCCGGTGCAGCGACATCACCGGCGCGCCACCGGCCCGGCATCTGAGCGAGGGTCTCCCACACCCTACGAATGCGCGTCGTGGTCTCGAACCCGCGGCCCCGTCGGGGCAGATGCAAGACGAGTGTGTTGCTTGGCGCCCATTTCGGCCCAGATAGACGCAGAACCATTTCTGACGGGATGGTCCACCCTGCTACTGATCGTCGGGTCACGAATCGGCCGGAGGTCATCCCTCCGCGGCGTAGGGCCAGCGACGCCGTCTGATGTCTGATGGAATCGCCCCGTGCAGAGACCGAGTGGGACACGCGTTCGCCTGTGGTGGGAGCGGGCAGCGTGGGTGCTGCCCCTGTGCGGCATCCTCGCCGGGGGTTGCTGGTCCAACTGGTCGAGTTCGTGGACGAGGTGACGTACATCGTCGAGGGGCGGGCGAACACTGTCTCCCCGGAGGCCGCCACCGCAGTACTGGCAGCCATCGGCGGCGGGATGATCACGTTCAGCGGATTCGTGTTCTCCTTCGCGATCCTGATCGTCCAGTTCGGCTCGAGTGCCTATTCGCCGCGGATTGTCTCCTACTTCTTGCGGCGTCGGGTGACCCAGTGGATCCTGGCGCTGTTCCTGGCCACCATCACCTATTCGTTCGTGGGCTTGATCTCAATCGGGTCTGAGGGCCGGGCGCAATTCGCGCCCACCCTCACCGTGAGTGTCGCTCTCCTCCTGCTTGTGCTGAGCCTGGTGGGGTTCATCGTCCTCATGGCCACGACCGGGAGCCAGATCCGCGTGGACGCTGTTGTTGCCAGCCTCGGACGGCACTCCCGACGGCAGCTGTCGCGCCGGCTCCCACGGCAGGAGCGTGCGGTCGCGCGCGAGATCGAGGTGCCCGCAGTTGCGGCCGAATCGGAGGTTGCCGCGGTCCTGGACCACTTGGTTCCCGTCGACTACTACGGCCCAAGCGGACAGATCGTCGCGATCGATGTGCGCGGGTTGTCCCGTCTCGCCCGGGACCAGGGCATCGTCCTGGAGGTGAACTTGAGGGTCGGCGACGCGATCACCGGGGGAACTCCCATCGCTCACGCCACCGGCACGACAACGCGCCTCGAGCGTGCGGTCAGCCGCGCGCTGGTGATCGACGACGAGCGGTCGATTGTGCACGACCCCCTTTACGCCTTGCGCCTTCTCGTGGACATCGCGATCCGCGCTCTCTCGCCAGCGATCAATGACCCCACGACGGCCGTTCGCGCTCTCGACGAGATCGAGGGGGTGCTCCGGGAGGCCGCGACCCGGCGATTGGGAACACTTCGTGTTGACGTGGCGCCCGGAACCTTGGTGCTCTCGACGGCCACATGGGAGGAGGTGGTGGACCTTGCACTGCTCGAGATAGCGGACTCGGGTCGCAGCCAGATCCAGATCAGCCGGCGACTGGTCGCCCTCCTGGACGACCTCATTCCCGACGTTCCCGAGGCCCGACGCGCGGCCCTGTTGCGTTGCCGGGCGAACCTTGAGGCTGCCGCCATGGAGGGCGCGTTCACCGGCAGGTCCCGTGAGGTGGCCCTCCATGGCGACCGGCAGGGCCTTGGCGGGTCGGCGTGACCCGAGTCGCCAGGTGAGATCCATGACCGGATACTCCGCCGAGCGGAGATGTCTCCACTGGGGTACGGCTCGCTAACCAACACTCACCCTCGTGTCAGCCCTGATCCGATCACGGACACTTCGCCCCCAGGCGGCACAATTCTCATCATGGGCCTGATCGACGCGATCCCTTCGGGGCGTGAGCTGTTGACGGCGCGCGAGGGTCGTTGGGTGCTGCGCCGGTGCGCGCGTCGGGGCCACGTGCTGGTCCACCTGGCCGATCCCGGTCTGATGCAGCTCACCGGACCGGTCGTCGTCGTCCCGGGGGAGGCCGTCCTGCTGCGGTGCCTGCGCTGCGGGATGTGGACTGGTCCGCAGGAGGTGGGCGTCGGGGAGGTTGTTGGGTCCAGCACCGCGGCCGCGGTGGTTGGTGACTTGCCGCTGCCGGTGCGGGGCGGGCATGGCCGCCGGATCGGGCTGCTGAAGTTGGTGGCACTGGAGCGGTTTGCCAAGGGGCTGGCGTTGATCAGTGGGGCGCTGGTCGCTTACCAGGTTGCCTCGAACCGGGGTTCGATTCTGGCCTACGTCGAGCGGCTGCTGGTCGCCTTCCGGCCTCTGGGCCAGGAGTTGGGTGTGCACCTGACGGGGTCTCCGCTGGTCACGAGGGTGGAGGGCTGGCTCGGCGGGACTGGGGACCCTGTCCGGTTGGCGGGTCTGGCGATGCTGGCCTACGGGGTCGTGCAGATCGTCGAGGGTGTCGGGCTGTGGGGTGGGTGGCGTTGGGCTGAGTACTTGGCGGCCGTGGCCACGTCAGCCTTCATCCCGTTGGAGATCTACGAGCTCGTCGAGAAGCCGACACCGCTGAAGGCCGCCGCCCTGGTCGTCAACATTGCCATCGTGGTCTATCTGGTCTACAAAGGCCGCCTCTTCGGGATCCGCGGCGGTCATGAGGCATTCCTGCACGAGGTGCGCGACTCAACGCTGCCGGCCGACCTGCTGCGATCCCTCGGACGTTCCGCGGACGAGCTGACGAGCACGCGGATCGTGTGAGGTCAGTCCGAGCCGGGGGCCGAGGGAGCCGTGGGCACCGGTGCGAGTTCGGGCCGGGAGAGTTCGGCGCGTGAGGCCATCTCTCCTCGGCGTGGAGCCAGCGACCCCGTCGGATGTCTGATGGAATCGCCCCGTGCCGAGACCGAGTGGGACACGCGTTCGCCTGTGGTGGGAGCGGGCGTCTTGGGTGCTGCCGCTGGCGGGCATCGTCAGCCGTTCCCCAAGGAAGCCTCGAGCGCGTCGGTGAGTTCGGGGATGCCCAGAAGTGGGCCGAGGGTGTCGTAGATGGCTTCGAGGTCGGCGGCGTTCTCGCCCTGGGGGTCGACGATGTCGTGCTTGTACCCGAGATCCTTGGGGAACACGTGATCGACCCGTTCGGTGGCATGGTCGCCCAGATGGTCGGCGACCCGGGCGACGGCGGCGTTCTTCACAGCACCGTCGTTGTCGTTGGTCACGACCAGCAGCCGCTCCAAGGGGGTTGACCGGTCGACCCGGCCCTGGGCTCGTCGGCCGACGGCGAGCAGCGACCCCAGTGAATGGACGGAGTACCGCGGGTAGGCGTACGGGGGAGTGGCCAGCTGCTCCTTGAGCTTCCCGTCCCACCACAAGTAGAAGTCGGGCAGCACACCGCCGAGCCGGCTGACCGGTCCGACGGTCATCTCGGGCAGGACCTTCGGGACCATCAACGGCGCGAGGAGGGCAACCTCGGCGACGTCGTCGCGTTCGGCGGCCAACCAGGCCGCGAGGGTGCCGCCAGCGGAAAGGCCCACCACGCTCACCCGATCCCCGAGCCCAGCGGCGATGTCCACGGTGCTGTCAGCGAACGAGGTCAGGCCCTCCGGGTCGAGGCCGGACAGGGCTCGGGTCATCCGGTCGTCCATCCCATGCTCAGGGATGCGGGCCAGCACCACGTTGTAACCGGCGTCGTAGTACGCCCGGGCCATCACCGAGAACTGCTGCGGGCAGTTGGTGTAGCCGTGCAGCAGGACCACCGACCGCTGCGTGCGCTCACCGTGGTCGAGCACCTGCGTCCCGCACAACGGGTTCACCTCAGGCCCGTCGGCGGCCTTCAGATCCGCGGCCAACGCCATGGCCTGCGCGTGATCGGTCGCCGGGGCGGGACGAGACTCCAGGTCACCATCGAGCACAGGCGTGAACCCAAGCACCAGCACACCGGCAACTAGCAGCACCAGGGCGGCACCGCCGATCAACGCCAGCGGGCGGCGCCACCTGTGCTCCCGTGCGGGCTCGGCGTCCTCCACGACCCACATCCTGCACGACCACGCACCACCATCTGCGCACCACGCTGGGTGAACCGCCCCCGCCCCGGCGCCTTGCCGCCGAGGACCGGTCAGTGGCGGCGGTGCCGGCGGTCCAAGAGCCGTCCGGTCAGGGTGAGCGCGGTCGCGCCGAGCGCACCGACCACCCCAACCACGGTGAAGCCGATAAGGCCTGCCGCCGGGTCCACATCGATGCTCGGCTCGCCGGTGGAGATGACGGACGTCAGAGCCCACAGTGCCAGA
>JALOLM010000355.1 GCA_025455985.1 Candidatus Nanopelagicales bacterium
TTGCCGCCGGCCCGGACGGCAACCTGTGGTTCACGGAGACGTATGGGAACAAGATCGGGCGGATCACCCCCACCGCCATCCCCACGACCGTGAAGAAGCCGTGCCCGGTCATGGTGACGCGCCACAAGCCGACCCCGACGACGGTCGGCAACCGGATCCTGACCGACAAGATCACGACCAACATGTCCTCGTGTGTGCTGCTCAAACCGGTGGTGCTCTGCCGGCCGCTGATCAGCACGGCCGCCGGCGAGAAGGCCTTCTGCGACACCAAGGTCAGCAAGCGCGGCCAGATCCGCGTGACGACCCAGGGCTACGGAGCTGTGCGGGTCACGGTGATCGTCCGGGCCAAGCCGATGCCTGGCCACGCCGACAGGTGGAAGCCGGACACCTGGCGCAAACGCTGGCTGTTGAGGTAGCCGGTCAAAGCGACTGCCTCCGTGAGATTCAGCGGTCGTGAGATCCACCAGATCGTGGCCCCAATCAGAGCCAGCCGGATCGGTAACCCATTCCCACCAAGACTCGGCCATACCCAGACATGGGAGTCAGGCCAGCACAGGAACTTCAGAGGCCAACCACTTGGACGGGGGTTGGGTTGAACATCTCGTCATCGCCATGCCTGCCGTTACCCAACTGCCCCGAACTGTTGTCCCCCCAGCATTGGACCGCACCGGTGGCCAGCAGCGCGCAGGTGTGACCGAAGCCGGGCAGTTCGCCGCCGCCGCCGACAGCGGTGGCTTTGCGGATGTGCTTCACCGGCACCGGGGTGGGTGCGTGGTGGAGGGTGCCATTACCCAGTTGCCCATTGCCGCCGCCACCCCAGCACATGACCGTCCGGTCGGCGAGCAGTGCACACGTGTGCGAGTACCCTGCGGTGATCGCGGTGGCGTTGCGGATCCCTTTCACCCGTACCGGTACCGGTCGTGAATGACTCTGGCTGCCGTCGCCCAACTGTCCCAGCCTGTTACGCCCCCAGCACTCGACGGTCCCGGTGGACAACACCGCGCAGGCGTGTCTCGCCCCGGCGGCGATCGCGGTGGCGTTGCGGATCCCTTTCACCGACACCGGGGTGGGCACACCGATGTCTGTGCGGGTGCCGTTGCCCAACTGGCCGTACTCGTTGGAACCCCAGCACTGCACCGTTCCGGTGGACAGGATCGCGCACGTGTAGCCCCGCGCCTCGTAACCGCCCCCGGCGGCGATCGCGGTGGCATTGCGGATCCCCTTCACCGGCATCCACGCCGACGCGGGAGCCCACAGGGGGTCGCCATCACTCTCCTTGAAGGTTGGACTGAATGTGCCGTTGCCCAACTGCCCGTACTCGTTGTAGCCCCAGCATTTGACCGTCCCGTCGGAGAGCAGGGCACACGTGTGGTCGTCGCCCGCGGCGATCGCGGTCGCCTGGCGGACGCGGGTCACCCGCACCGGGGTGAGCGCGTACCTAAGATCGGTCCTGCCCAACTGATGTCCCCAGTTCTGCCCCCAGCACTTGACCGTCCCATCGGCAAGCACCGCACACGCGTACTGGTAGCCGGCGGTGATCGCGGTGGCCGTGCGGATTCTTCTCACCGGCACCGGGGTGTCCGAACCTTTCCCCGTGCCGTTGCCCAACGCCCCGAAATAGCCAAAGCCCCAGCACTTGACTGTTCCGTTCGCCCGCAGCGCACACGTGTGCGCGTCACCGGCGGCAACGGTAGGGACTGCAACCGCCACTGCTGCCGAATGCCCCTTCCGCACCTGCGCCTCGCTGGGGTTCACTCCGCCACCCGGTGCGGTCATCAACCCCACCGCCAGCACGCCGGAAGCCGCCGCGCCTGCAACCCGTGAGATGTGTCTGATGTCGAACATGATGCGCCCCCTCGCGCAGAACGACCCCGGCTACGAGAGGCCCGCGCGACCCCCGGCCGGCACCACCACCACCAGACTACGCCCGCCGCACGGGTGGTGAGGTTTCTCAACTTCGCAACCGAACGCATGACCAGCGCCAGCCGCGCGGGGGCACACGGAACAACCGTCGATACCTGGTTGTCGTGCCGCTTCCGGACCCAGCCAGCCGTGTGCGCCGCATGACCTGCACCGGGCTTGTCCAGCCCGAGCAGCCGACCGCGCTGCTCGGTAATCCGCAGCACCGCGTTCACCGCCTTCACATCACCGCCCACCGCGTCGTCCCACAGTGCGACCTGGAGGGCATCCAGGCGGGCCTAATCAAGCGCCCGGTGGCCCTCGACGGCATCAGCCCCACGGTGGTCCAGGGCCTTCCAGAACGCCTTGTACGCGCCGCTGCGATTGGCGTAGCCCGCTTGCTTGGCTGCATCTTCGGACGTCGATCCCTGCGCGACGACTTCGACGACCTTGGCACGCTTGACTGCCGCAATGGCTTGCGCTTTTACTATGTGACATCTCCGCCCCAATTGTCACACACAATTGTGGCGGTCGAGCCAGCCGCGCCACATGAGCCGATGCCTTTGCGCATCTCAACTGGCGCAAAGATCCTCGCCCTCCTAGTCAATGGTCGGCGCTAGGGATACGACATGTCATGCACGTGCCCCCTCTGAGAGCGATGGTGGGTATCGGCGTGGGTATCAGAGGCACCGGAAACGACGAAGCCCTGATCGGAGAAGTGTGCCTCTGATCAGGGCTTTGCCTTGTGTGGAGCTATGGGGACTCGAACCCCAGACCCCTTGCCTGCCAGGCAAGTGCTCTACCAGCTGAGCTATAGCCCCAAGACTGTCCCAACTGTACCGGACGCTTCGGCAAGGCAGGTGACACCGGACCCCCTTTGCGGCACGATTGGGGTCTGGTCGAAAGGGATGGGCATGAAGATCTCGAGCATCTTGCAGAACAAGGGTGATTTTGTGGCGACTGTCTCCCAAGAGGCGCTCGTCACCGAACTGCTGGCCGTGCTCGCCGAGCACCGAATCGGCGCGGTCGTGGTGGCCGACGCGCAAGGGAAGTTGATCGGGATCGTGTCCGAACGCGATGTTGCTCGCGCCTGCCACAGTGAAGGTGCGGCAGCCCTAGACCACACTGTGGGTTCGATCATGACCGAAGTTGTCGTCACCTGCGGCCCCGATGCCACCACCGGCGAGTTGATGGGCCTGATGACCGAGCGCCGGGTGCGCCACATCCCCGTGATCGAGGACGATCAGATGGTGGGGATTGTGAGCATCGGCGACATCGTGAAGGCGCGGTTCGCGGAGTTGGAGACCGAGCGCGACGCCTTGCAGGCCTACATCAGTTCCTAGCGACAAACGCTCTGCGGTCAAGGTTCGCAGTTCCAGTGGAAGTGCGTCCACGCGGTGAGAGTTTGTCGCACAGGTTAGACAACGCGCAGGATGTTAGAGAACACACGTGTTGGAACGCTCACCTCCTGCACGACCTCTCACCGGCTACCAGCCGCAGCAGGCCGGGAGAAAACTGGACCGTCCCCAGCCGACTTAGTCGTCGGCCTCCGCCGGCTCGGGCAACGAACGGGCGTTGTACTCCAGCAGTTGCCACGGGTCGTTGCCGCCCTCGTTCTCCAGCAGAACGCTCCAGGCCGCGTTACGCATCACGCCGAAGAAACTGATTTGGTCGAAGGGCCGGTTCAGCAGCGGCGCCAGAACCGCGCGGGCCGCCCCACCGTGGGTGACGACCACCGCTGTGCGGCCAGGCCCAGTCGATTCGAGGACGTCGTCGATCGCAGCCGCCACCCGCGCCCCCACCTCGCGACGGTCCTCACCATCTCCACCGGGTCGGATCTGGCGACCTGCCAGCCACTGCTGGTACAACTCGGCGTGATCGCGCATCAGGTCTTCCCTGCGAAGGCCTTCCCAGGCACCACCGTTGGTCTCCCGCAGACGCACGTCAGTGCCGACCGTCAGCCCACAACGCACGGCCAGGGCCGACGCCGTGTCGAAGGCCCGGGACAGATCGCTGCTGACGATCACCTGCGGGCGCAGTGCCACCAGCAGACCCGCGGCGGCTTCAGCCTGCTTCACACCCACCGCGTCGAGTTGCACATCCGTCTGGCCCTGGAACCTGTGCTCGAGGTTCCATGCGGTCCTGCCATGCCGCCAGATCACCAGGCGGCGGCGCTTCTCAAGCATCCTCGACCTCGATCTGCGGGCAGTCCTTCCACAACCGCTCAAGGTCGTAGAACGCCCGCTCCTCGGTGTGCTGCACATGCACCACGAAGTCGCCGAAGTCCAGCAGGACCCAGCGGCCTTTGCCCTTGCCCTCCCGCCGCAGCGGACGTTCCAAGTCGGTCCTCTCGATGGCGTCCACAATCGCGTCAACCTGCCGCTCGTTGGAGCCGCTGCAGATCAGGAAAGCATCGGTGAGTGCGAGGTGTTCACTGACATCCAGCGCGCGCACCTGCTCGGCCTTGGTGTCGAAGGCGGCCTGCGCCGCGGTCTGGACCCGGTTGCGGGTCAACGTGCTGATGGTCATCGGACCTCCGGGTTTCACGATCCCACAGACGGCTCATCGTCGGCCGCCACCCCTACGAGCGCCTGCCCCAGTGGTTGCTCCTGCACCAATGGCGGCACGCCCAGCGCCTGTTCCAGGCCGACCACCTCGTCGGCGGGCACACCGGGGTCGACCACCGATGTGGTTTGCCCGACGATCGTGCGCCCTGCCCAGGCCGACTGCCAGGAGCGCGTTAGCAGTTGCGCCCGGACGACCTCCACCACATCCTCACGGGGCCGGACCGCCCGGATCCGCGCGATGGGTTCGTCGGGTGCCGCAAATCCCTCGAACAGGTCGCCGAGCCGGCGGGCAGTCCGGGTCGCATCCAGCGCATACGCAACGCGCACCCCCTGCGCCGGGCGCACCCGCATGGAGTCGTTCTCCTCGAGCGCCACCTCAGCCTGCGCGTACTTCGCACTCACCCTCAGGTCGTGAGCCTCTGATAGAAGGTCCGCAAGTTCCTCGGCGGGCATCGTGGTCTTGGACAGGGCGCCCAACGACACGATCAGCGTCCGGGCCTTCTCCTGGCTGGTCGGGAACAACCGCAGGATCTGATCCCAGACGGCCTGGAAACGCTGCAGCCGGGCGCTCTCGTCCTTCAACGACGTGTCGAGCACGTAGTCAGCCGCTGCGGCCCCTGCCAGCCTCTGCACACCCGCGGGAAGCAACGCTGGGGTCCCGTCATCGGTCAGATACGCAGCAGGGGCTGCGAGGTCCAGCCGCACACCGCCCACGGCGTCGACCAGCCCGGCGAAGGCCAGCCGGTCGAGAACCCACGCGTCGTCGACGACCACCTCGGTCTGGTTCTGCACCTGTTGCATCGCATAGGTGACGGGTTTTCGGCCCAACTCGGCGGCGCTGACCTCCTGGATCCCGATCTGATCGATCCACCACTGCGGGGTCCACCACAGCTGGTTCAAGCGCTGATCCGGGTCCACCCCCATGAGCACGCTGCCTTGGGCAAGCAGTGACGGATCCCGCACCTGGACCAGAAGCGTCTGTCCGGTGGATTCCTGCGGGGTGTCGGGCGGCTCGACGACCGTGTTCTGCTGGTTGAGCAGGATCCACACAGTGGTCCCGATCACCATGGCCAGAAGAACGACGGCCGCTACTGCCCGTTTGTGCATCAGGAGTACAGCTTGTGTTTCTTGATGTAATCGACCACCGCTGCGGGCACGAGGTGATCGACGGGCTCGCCTGCCGCAAGCCGCTGCCGACACCCGGTCGAGGACACCTCAAGACCAGGGATCTGCAGGATCGTGTACGTCGATGTCGGCAACGACAACTCCCCGAATTCGTGGCCAGGCCGGCTGACTCCCACCATATGCGCCAGGTCCTGCAG
>JALOLM010000356.1 GCA_025455985.1 Candidatus Nanopelagicales bacterium
CCGGAGACCTTGGCGCCGCGGGCCATGTCGATCGCGCCGAGCGTCTCGCCGATCTCCAGGTGGTCGCGCACGGCCAACCCCTCGGCCTCGAAGTCGCGGATCGTGCCGTGTTTGGCCACGACGCTGAAGTCGTCCTCGCCGCCAACTGGTGCCGATGGATCCACGAGGTTGGACAGCGCCATGACCGCCTGGTCGAGGCTCTGCTGATGCTCGCGGACCTCAGCCTCGGCCTGTTTCACGCGGGCGGACAACTCCTTCGTGGCGGCCAGCAGCGCCGGACGCTGGTCGGCATCGGCTTGCGCCACCTGCCGGCCGAGGTCCTTCTGCTCGGCACGCATCCGCTCGAAGTCGGTCAACGCCCGGCGGTGCGCGGTGTCGGCTGCCAGCGCCGCATCAACCAGTCCCGGGTCCTCGCGGCGACGGGTCTGGGAATCGCGCACGCGGTCGGGATCGGAGCGCAGAACGTGGAGATCAATCACACGTCGAGGGTATCGGCGGCGGGCGGGCGGTACGGGCCAGGCCTGGGAGCGCCTCCGTGGTGATCGATTGTCGCGTTGTTGAGCCGCTTCAAGATCCAATGTCGTGACGTTGCGGGTTTGCTGCTGCAGAACCAGCAACAGCGCAACAAACGCCCATCAGAGACCCCAACAACGCAACAATGCGCCGTCCCTACAGGTACGGACCGCTGTGTGGCCCGGGGATGTGGGTGCCGCTGTCCGAACCTTCGATGGCTTGCCGGCGCATCTGCTCCAACTGCGCACGAGCGGCCATCTGCTGGGCGAACAGCGCCGTCTGGATTCCGTGGAACAGACCCTCCAGCCACCCGACGAGTTGGGCCTGGGCGATGCGCAGTTCGGCCTCGCTGGGGACTCCGTCTTCGGTGAAGGGCAGGGAAAGCCGCTCAAGCTCTTCGATCAGTTCCGGTGCGAGTCCGTCTTCGAGTTCCTTGATGGACGTGGCGTGGATCTGCTTGAGGCGCTGCCGGGCGGCTTCGTCCAGGGGTGCGCTTTTGACCTCGTCGAGCAGTTGCTTGATCATGCTGCCGATCCGCATGACCTTGGCCGGTTGCTCCACGAGCTCGGCCACGTTCGCGCCGTCCGCGTCGGCTTCGACCACAACCACCTGTGGCTGGTCGTTCGATTCCTCAGTCACCGGAGAACTCCGACTTGTAGGGGGTTTTGTGCTGTCTGATGGTCACAATCCTGTCGCCCTTCTGCAGGACGCGCAGCGATTCGGTGTCGAACCGGTAGATCCGATCGCCGCGCTGCACGGCCAGCAGCATCTCCCCGGTCTCGGCGAGCTGATCCGGCGACAACCCCAACTCGGCGCGTCCCACCTCCCGCTCGCGAACCTCGAGGCCCTCGGAGGGGTCCAGCAGGTCCTCCATGAGTTCCCCGGCGATGGGGTGGACCAACTGCATGCCCAGCAGTCGTCCTGCGGCCTCAGCGGTCGTGATCACCTGATCGGCGCCGGACTGTTTGAGCACGTTCGCACTCGCCTGCTCCCGGGCGGCGGCCACAAGCTTGGTGCCCTTGCCGGCGAGCTTGCGCACGGCCAAGGTGACCAGCACTGCGACGTCGTCGTTGTCGACCGCGACGATCACCCTGCCGGCAGTCGGCACATCCGCGTGCGTGAGCACCTCTTCGCGGCGGGCATCACCCAGAATCGCGGCGACCCCCGGGTACTCGTCGGAGGTCGGGTCGGTGGGGTCCTTGCGCGAGGGCCGAGTCGCATCCTCGACGGCGCCGGCCTCGTTGGCGATCACGACGATGTGCTCGGGGTCGATGCCGTTGTCGAGCAGCATGCGCACCGCTGAGCGGCCCTTGACGCCGTAGCCGATCACGACGATGTGGTTCTTCAATTTCTTCCTCCAGCGTCGTTCCCGGAACTCGTCGCGGGTGCGGGCGGTGAGCACTTCCAGGGTGGTGCCGACCAGGACGATCAGGAAGATCACGCGCAATGGGGTGATCAAGAAGATGTTCACGAGTCGGGCTTCGTCGGTGGCGGGGGTGATGTCCCCGTAACCGGTGGTCGACAGCGACACGGTGGCGAAGTACAGGGCGTCCACGAAGTTGACCGGAGTGCCAGTGTTGTCCTGGTACTGGTCGCGCTGGATGTACACGAGCATGGTGGTGGCGATGATCGCGAACAGCGCGATGCCGATGCGGACCAGTACACTGGCCGACGGGCTCCAGCTGTAGTTGGGTAGCAGCAGGCGTCCACCCAGGCCCGAGTCGTTCCTGCGCTGGCTCACGCAGCGCAACTTATCAGCAGGAGCACGGCACTTGACCGGCAACCGAACTTGACACTAGCGTCAAGTTCATGGCTGTCCTGCGATCCGTGATCGACACCGGCTCCGAGCAGTTCGTCGCCAACCGGGCAGCGATGCTCGCGGCATTGGACGAAATCGGGGCGATGCAGGCGAGGGTCGCCGCCGGCGGGGGATCCGGCGACGACGAGAAGAACGCCCGCACGATCGCCCGGCACCGCACGCGCGGCAAGTTGCTCCCCCGCGAACGCATCGCCTACCTGCTGGATGCCGGGTCGGCGTTCCTGGAGTTGAGCCCACTGGCCGGATGGGGAACCCAGGATCCGCTGGGAGCCGGGGTGGTCACCGGCATCGGCACGATCAGCGGAACCGAATGCATGATCGTGGCCAACGACCCGACGGTCAAGGGTGGGGCGCAGGGTCCGACGGCGGTCCGCAAAGGTCTGCGGGCCATGGACATCGCCCGTCAGAACCGGCTGCCGCTGGTCAGTCTCACCGAATCCGCTGGCGCTGATCTGCCCCAGCAGGCGGAGATCTTCGTACCCGGTGGCGCGAGCTTCAAGAACCTCACGCAGTTGTCTGCGGCGGGCATCCCGACGGTGACGATGGTCTTCGGCTCGTCGACCGCCGGTGGTGCATACGTGCCGGGGATGAGCGACTATGTGGTGCTGCAGAAGGAGGCCGCCAAGGTCTACCTGGGTGGCCCGCCGCTGGTCAAGATGGCCATCGACGAGGACGCCGACGAGGAGGAACTCGGCGGTGCTGAGATGCACTCGCGGATCTCCGGCCTCGGGGACTACCTCGCCCAGGACGAGCCGGATGCGTTGCGGATCGGCCGCGAGATCGTGGGCCACCTGCGCTGGCGCAAGCAGGGTCCCGG
>JALOLM010000357.1 GCA_025455985.1 Candidatus Nanopelagicales bacterium
GGTTGGAGGTCGTCCACCAGGTTGGCAAACACACGTGAGTCTGCTCCAACCCCATGACCGTTCTCCAACCCCGTGACATCCGGCCCACCTCGTTGGAGGTCGCCCACCGGGTTGGAGGTCGCCCACCGGGTTGGAGGTCGCCCACCGGGTTGGAGGTCGCCCACCAGGTTGGAGGTCGTCCACCAGGTTGGCAAACACACGTGAGTCTTCTCCAACCCCGTGACCGTTCTCCAACCCCGTGACATCCGGCCACCTTCCGAACAGCCACCGCAACCCGGGCAGCACGAAGGGGGCGCCGACGTCTCGACGCCCCCTTCGGGTGGCGGGACTCAGCCCTTGGCAGCCTCCAGCCGCTGCCGCAGCGCTGCGAGCTCATCGCGCAGTGCCTGCGGGACCCTGTCGCCGAACTTCTCGAAGTACTCCTCGGTGAGGTCGCACTCCGCCAGCCAACTGTCGGGGTCGACCGCGAACAGTTCGGCGAGCTGCTCCTCGGTCATGTCCAGACCGTCGACGAACAGGTCGCCTTCCTTCGGCTTGCCGCCGATGGCGGTCTGCTCAGCCTCGGTGCGGCCGTCGACGCGGTCGATGATCCAGGCCAGCACCCGGCTGTTCTCGCCGAAGCCGGGCCAGATGAATTTGCCGTTCTCGTCCTTGCGGAACCAGTTCACCTGGTAGATCTTCGGCAGCTTGTCCGCATCGGCGCTCGCGCCTGTCTTGAGCCAGTGGCCCCAGTAGTCCGCCATGTTGTAGCCGCAGAAGGGCAGCATCGCGAACGGGTCGCGGCGCAGTTGGCCCATTCCGCCGACCGCAGCCGCGGTCATCTCGGAGGAAACCGTGGCCCCGATGAACACACCGTGCGCCCAGTCGCGGGCCTCGTTCACCAACGGCACGTTGGTGGCCCGGCGACCGCCGAACAGAATCGCCGAGATCGGCACGCCGGCAGGGTCCTCCCAGTTGTCCGCGATGGACGGGCATTGTGAGGCGGGCGCGGTGAACCGGGCGTTCGGGTGGCTGCTCGGCTCGTCGCTGTCCGGGGTCCAGTCGCGGCCCTTCCAGTCGATGAGGTGCGCCGGCGGCTCCTCGGTGAACCCCTCCCACCAGATGTCACCGTCGTCGGTGAGCGCGACGTTGGTGTAGATGCAGTTGCCCCACAGCGTCTTGACCGCGTTGACATTGGTCTTCTCCCCCGTGCCCGGAGCGACACCGAAGAAGCCGGCCTCTGGGTTGATCGCGTACAGACGGCCATCGTCACCGAAGCGCATCCACGCGATGTCGTCCCCGATCGTCTCGACCGTCCAGCCGGGAACAGTCGGCTCAAGCATGGCGAGGTTGGTCTTGCCGCAGGCCGACGGGAAGGCGGCACTGAGGTAGTTCACCTCGCCGCTGGGCGCGGTGAGTTTCAGGATCAGCATGTGCTCGGCCAGCCAGCCCTCGTCACGGGCCATCGCAGAGGCGATCCGCAGCGCGAAGCACTTCTTGCCCAGCAGTGCGTTGCCGCCGTAGCCGGAGCCGTAGGACCAGATCTCGCGGCTCTCCGGGAAGTGGACGATGTACTTGGTGTCGTTGCACGGCCAGCTCACGTCCTCGCGGGCATTGCCGTCAGCGTCGACCAACGGGTACCCGACCGAGTGCAGGGCCGGGACGAAGTCGCCGTCCTCACCGATGAGGTCCAGTGCCGCCCGTCCCATGCGCGTCATGATCCGCATGTTGACCACGACGTACGGGGAGTCGGTCAACTCGACGCCGAGTTGCGCGATGCGTGAACCCAGCGGGCCCATCGAGAACGGGATCACGTACATCGTGCGCCCGCGCATGCAGCCGTCGAACAGGCCCTTGAGGGTTACGCGCATCTGGGCCGGGTCCTGCCAGTTGTTGGTCGGACCGGCGTCCTGCTCGCGCAGCGAGCAGATGTAGGTGCGGTCCTCCACACGTGCGACGTCGGAGGGGTCCGAGCGGGCCAGGAAGGAATTCGGCCGCAACTCGGGGTTCAGCCGGATGAACGTGCCGCTGTCCACCATGGCCTGCGTCAGGCGGTTCCATTCCTCGTCAGAACCGTCGCACCACTCCACTCGGTCGGGCTTGGTCAGTGCGGCGACCTCTTCGACCCACTCGAGCAGCTTCTTGTTCTTGGTGGGAGGATTCTCCAACCCTGCAATCGTCATCTGTTGCACTCCGTCTCCGCGCGGTCGAGAATGGACGGCGCGGTACGGCGCCGGCGAGGCTGCGCGATGCCTACCTCAACAATGCCAGAGGCTCCTGCGTGACGCTCTGTCGGGGTCAGGCTGCCCGCGCTTGTTCACACTGACGTAACCGGGGCCCTCGGCGTCGCCCAGCAGGGCACCGCGGGCCCGGGCCGTACGGTGGCCCTCTTACCTCACCCTGCCCGGATGGTTGCGCTGCGCGTTTGGCGCAACACGCTACGTAACCGGTAATGTCAGGTCGATCGTATGCCGAAGGAGGCAGCGTGATGAGAACCACCATCGTCGCCGCACTGTGCTGCTTCATCGCAGCGCCAGTGCTCGGCACGCTGCCCAGCACCGCCGAACCGCAGAACGCACCCGTGCCCAAGTCGAGCCCACGTGGCCTCGGCGACTACGCCACCCCGGCCGGCGAGGTCGAGGACTTCGCAGCATACGTCCCGCAGACCAGTTGCGACCCCCGGTGGCGCAAGGGCATCGCCCGGTTCCGGGATCTCGTGATGAAGACCTATCCGGACACCGAGGACTGGGGGTCGCTGCGTAACTGCACCGACGACGGGATCAGCGAGCACCTCGACGGCAGGGCCTGGGACTGGCACGTCGATGTGAATGATCCGAAGGCGTTCGCCGCCGCCACTGATCTCATCAACTGGCTCATGGCCACCGGCCCGGACGGCAAGCAGGCCTACTGGGCACGTCGGCTGGGGATCATGTACATCGGGTACAACCACAAGATCTGGGGCTCCTACCGGGCGTCGGAGGGCTGGCGCCGGCTGAACAACTCGAACCCGCACACCGACCACGTCCACTTCTCCTTCTCCTGGGCCGGGGCCTTCGGCAAGACGAGCTTCTGGGACGGCACCAGGGCAAGGGAGGACTACGGGCCGTGCCGGCCGTACCAGGGCGAGCCCGCTGCTCTGCACGTACGGAGCAAGCCCAACCGCAAGCCCT
>JALOLM010000358.1 GCA_025455985.1 Candidatus Nanopelagicales bacterium
CCATCCGCTCACGTCGTCCTTCAGGGTGATCGACCAGCGTTCGGCGTCGTCGGTGGTCGAGCCCGGGTTGCGGTTCTCGATGAGGTCGAGGAACAGGTCGTTGCCGGTGCCCTCGCCGTGGAGCCAGAACGCCAACCCCTCCCAGGCCGACCAGTCCTGCGGCACCCATGCGTCGAGGCTGTCGTTGGAGAACGCATGCACCACGCCTGCGAACGACTCGACCTTCATCCGCACCGCCAGCGCCTGGTTGTCGGAGCCGAACTCGGTCGTCAACGGGGTGGGCGGGGTCTGCTCGACGGCCGTCGCGACGGTGGTGTTTCCGCTCGGGTCGGCGAAGTTCAGCCACCCCACCCCCAGGCCGTCAGAGTCGGTGCCGCTCGGCAGACCACCCGGGCTGAGGTCCTCGAAGTCGTCGACGACGTGGTCGTCGACGCCGACGTCGTCGATCTGGAAGGCAGCCGCCCCGTTCGGCAGCACGATCGCCCACGACCAGACCTCGGTGAGGGTCAGGCCGTCGTCAGGTGCGCCGCCCGGCTGGAAGTCGGTGGCGCGGGTGAAGTCCGACCACGGGAGCGTGATGCGACGCCACTCGGTGCTGTCGTCGACGAAGTCGACGTCGAACCGCTCTGCGGTGTCGGTGGTGGGGTCGGACCGGTTGTCCGCGATCTCCGCCTGGAGGGTGAGACCCGAGTTCGTGCCGCGGAACCAGAAGCTGAGCCCCTCGGTGGTGCTCCAGTTCTGCGGCCCGCCCAGGGCGCTGACGTCCTGTCCGAACCCCCCGAAGTCGGTCACGTCGAAGCTCACGTCCAGCAGGCCGTTGTCGCCGACCTGTGCGGGACGCGCCGCGGCGTCCGCATCGGCCACCGTCGCTGGCGTGGCCGTCACGGAGCTGCCGCCTCCGTTGAACACGAACCATCCCGGCGGCAGCGCAGTCTCGAAGTCAGCCAGCTTGTCCGGACCGTCAGGCGGTGCGGCCGTCGCCGTCAGCGGCGGGACAGCGGCCAGGATCAGCGCGAAAAGCACGGCGGCCACGGTGCCGAGAACGGCGAGGGTACGAGGCTTCGTCAGGCGGGCGGGGCTCATGACGTCCCTTCGGACGAGCGGTGTGAGACCGGTCACAATCGACCCTAGCGAAGGGGTGATCGTTGGGGCAACAGTCGCCGGGACTCGAAGAAGACATGCAGCGACGGGTGGGAGCGGCCGGCGGTCCACTGGTGGAATGCCGAAGGTGAGGCTGCGTCGCCAAGGGGGGTGTCCCTATGACCGAAGTCAAGCCGCGACGGGCATGTGGGGGCGGTAGGGCTGCCTGTCGCGGAGCATGGCGAACAGGACGTCGCAGCGTCGGCGTGCGAGGCAGATGAGGGCGGCGTTGTGCTTCTTGCCTTCGGCTCGTTTGCGGTCGTAGTAGGCCCGGGAGGTCGGGTCGTGCAGGGCGGCGAAGGCAGAGAGGAAGAACGCTCGTTTGAGGTGCTTGTTGCCGCCTCGGGGCGGGTGTTCGCCGCGGATCGATGACCCGGAGCGCCGGGTGACCGGAGCCAGCCCCGCGTAGGCGGCCAGGTGCCCGGCGGTCGGGAACGAAGAGCCGTCACCGACCTCAAGCAAGATCCTTGCCGCGGTCCTGACCCCAACACCCGGCATCGAGGTCAGGACCTCGGCGAGAGGGTGGGCATCGAGGACCTTCTCGACCTCGGTGGCGATCTGACGGCGCTGATCGAGCACCTCGGCAAGCGATCGCGCCAGACGAGGGAGCACGGTCTCGGCTGCCGCAGTGCCGGGCACGGTGACCGTCTGCTCATTCAGGGCGTCCCAGACCTGCTCCGCCAGTGCGCCGCCGGCACGCGGTGATGCCTTGACCGCCGTGCTGACCACTCGGCGACGACCCGCCTGGCGCATGCCGTCTGGGCCACCGAATCTGGCCAGCAAGGCCAGTCCTGCCTTCTGCTGGACATGCGGGCCGAGGACGCGTTCCAGGGCGGGGTGGACCTGGGTGAGAAGGCCGCGGATGCGATTGGTCAGTCTGGTCGCCTCAGCGGCAAGGTCGTCGTCGAACCCCACCAGCACTCTCAGCTCGGCCAGCGCCTCCTCGCCGACATCGACCCTCCGCAGCGTGTGCGGCAGGGTCCTGGCCGCGTCGGCGATCACGAATGCGTCGCGGGCATCCGTCTTGGCCTGACCCGGATGCAGGTCCGCGATTCGCCGCATCGCCAGCCCGGGGAGGTAGGCCACCTGGCAGCCGCAGTCGCGGGCCACCGCGATCGGCAGCGCACCGATCGTCGCGGGCTGATCCACCACGATTAGCACGGGTCCATGGGCCTGCAACCCGGTGAACAGAGCCCGCAGCCGTGCCTCGTCCTGCGGCAGCTCCGCGTCATGCAGCCGACCGCCAGGGCGGTCCAGCGCGACGGCGTGATGGGTGTCCTTGCCGACGTCCAGCCCGCAGAACACCGCGTAGTCGACCGTCATCGCGGCCTCCTTCGCATCGAGCCACGTGGCCGTCGGATCAGGCGTCAGCTGCCGGCACCCACGTTACGAAGAGACCACCTTCAACGGCGGCCATGTCCCTATCAGCGGTCCACCGACGCCACCAGACCCGGTGACAACACCCCCCGGATCATCAGCGACAGGGGCGGTCAGTCATGCCGGGTCCGGCGACCACGAACCCCGCGGCGCGGGGCCAGAAGGAAGGTAACGGGGGGGGTCATGGCGTGCGTCGGTGCCGGCCCCACGGCCTGCGGCACACCGCCCGCATCCTCCTGCCGCAGGGCGCCGACCTGCGCGTGGTGATGGATGTCCTCGGGCACACCCGCATGTCCACCACCAGCGATCTCGAGCTGAGAATCGCCCGACCACCGACATGTTGAGACGTTCTCACTGACGAGGCCCGGTCCTCGCGGTTGACCTTGGTCCAGAGCCGTCGGTCGTCTCGTGGTGGGGTCGACCTGATCAACGACCTCGAGCACGGTGCTGTCGGCGTACTCCACGGGATCCGAGTCGGCCATGCCACGACGGCGTCCGTAGGCTCCCGTCGGCCAGCTGACGATTGGACGGTCTCGTGTCCCTTTTCGAGCCGCTGGCCCTGCCCCGAGGCAGGGCCATGCCCAACCGGTTCATGCTGGCACCGCTGACCAACACGCAGAGCCACCCCGA
>JALOLM010000359.1 GCA_025455985.1 Candidatus Nanopelagicales bacterium
GGTGAGGAAGTGCACGCCGTGGCGGTCGAGGTTGCCGCGGGCGCGGTCGTAGTGCTCGGTGGTGCGGGGGTCGGCGTGGCGGGCCAGGATCTGGGCGTCACGCAGCGGGACCCCGGCGTCCAGGGCGTTGGTGATCGCGGCGTGGCGCAGGGAGTGCGGGCTGATGTGCCGCGGGATCGCCGCGGCCTTGGCGATCCGGGCCACCATCCGGTACACGTCGCGGCGGTCGATCGGGTTCCCGGACACGGGTCGGCGGATCAGCGGCCCCGTGGTCCGCTGACCGCGGCAGGCCTCCAGCACCCGCAGGACGGGGACGGTGACCGGCATGGTGGCGGGCCTGTTGCCCTTGCCGACCAGGTGCAGCACCCGGTAGCCGCGCATCGTGTCGGCGTAGTCCTCGATCCGCACCCCGGCGGCTTCTGAGGCTCGTAGGGCGTTGATGCCGAGCAGGAAGGCCAGCGCGCCGTGGTGCACGGTGATCGTTTGGGCGACCTGCAGGAACCGGATCAGCTCCAGGCGGTCCAGACCTTGGGTGCGGGACTCGTCTTGCTGCACCTTCGGCAGGCGGGCATAGACGGCCGGATCGGCCGAGATGAGGCCGTCGATGTGGGCGAACCGGAAGTAGCCGCGCACGCCGTGCATCATGGTCACGATCGAGGAGTCCATCAGCCCCGTCTCGCCGAGGTGGCGGATGTACAGCTCGACGTGGGCGCGCTTGATCCCCAGCAGCGGATCGAGCCCGTTGCCCTCGCACCAGGCGAACCAGCGTTTGAGTTGGTAGGTGTAGAGGCGGTGGGTTCGCCCGGAGTAGCGGGCCAGGAACGACACCGCCGCCAGTTGGGCGGTCGACATCGACACCGGCTGGAACGGCAGCAGAATCGTAGAAGCAGCAGACATGACGTCACCTCGCGCGGCGACTCATCAGACGGCCCAGACCACGCCCGCCGCCAACACGGCCAGGCATCTGGACCCCACCGACGCTACGGCGCGAGCACGCCCGAGTGCTCGTCGAGGTGATGGCGCGGGCTCGTGGTGGGATTCGGCGACATGTCCGTGCGGGTCGTCGTCCCGGCGCCTGCTGTGTACCGTTTGGGGTGAGTCCCCGGGAGGAGGTGGGTTGCGATGGACAACCAGAGCAGTGCTGCTATCGAGGATGGTGGTCGCGTCTTCTTCCGGGACGTGAAGCCCTACGCCATCGTCGATCGCCTCGACCAGTTGCGCGGCCCTGCGGGGGGGACGGTCGAGCTGTCCCACTCGGTGTTGTGGGCTCCGGGCGGCGGGCTGGTGGATTTGGACCGTCCGGGGGCGCTTCGGATGGCCTATCGGGCGGTCCTGAACGAGGGGACCGTCGAGGATCTGGTGCGGGTGCTCAACCGCGACGTGCTGATCGCGGTGTGGCCCGAGCTGCTGTTGCCCTTGCGGGTGATGTCGATGTGGGAGTCCCGATTCCCTGAGCTGCGATCGTCGGCTGCGGCGTGAGCCAGGACTCCCGGGACACGGCCGCGCAGCGGACTGTGGCCCGGATCGCGCTGGACAGCGTGGAGGGGTTCGCGTTGGCGGGCTCGGGGGCCATCCGCGAGCACGGGGTGATCGATCGCCCCACCGAGGACGTGGACCTGTTCACCGCCAACGCCGACGAGGACGCGTTCAGCCTGGCGGTCGATCATGTCACTGCCCGGCTGCGCAGCAGCGGCTGCGAGGTTGAGCTGACTCGCCGCGCGGAGCACTTCGCTCGCTTGCACGTGGTCACGGCAGAAGGCGTCCAACTCGACGTCGACCTCGGCGTGGACTGGCGGCGGGACGAGCCGGTGCGCCTGGCTGTCGGCCCGGTCCTCAGCCTCGACGATGCCGTGGGCGCCAAGGTCGGCGCCCTGTACAGCCGCGGCGAGGTCCGCGACTACCTCGACGTCGACGCGATCCGCCAATCGGGGCGGTTCAGCGATGAGCAGTTGCTGGCCGCCGCCGCCGACCGGGACCCCGGCTTCCGCCTGGACATGTTCCTCTGGCGGCTCGACGGTGCCCGTCGGATCTCACCCGACGACGTCGAGCGCTACGGCGTGACCGCGTACCAACTGGCCGCCCTGCAGTCGCGGTACGACCGTTTGGCCACGGACCTGCGGGCTCAGGTGGCCCATGACTCCCCCAGCGCTGGAGTGGCCGTTGAGTCCCCGTCCAGCCAGGTCACCCAGGAGCGACAAGCCAGTCCTGCCAGAACGGAACTCGGCGCAACGGGTCAACCACTGCTGGCCCGGCCTCCGTCCACGTCGGCGGAACTCCCCGCGCGACCACCTCGCAGCCCGGGCCGAGGGCTAACACGCTGATCACCATCGGCCACGCGACTACCGATGTCGGGGCCGGCGCACTGCTTCACGGAACCCGCCACAGCACGATCCCCGCAGCCTCCACTGCGCCCAGGTCGCGGCGAGGTGGGACAGTTCCGGAACCACGCGAACGAGCGGGTGCCTGCCGGGAAGATGACCCTCGTCGGGCCGATAGTGAGTAGCCTCGATTCCGTGTCCAGCAAGTCGGAGCGACGGGCTGCGCGTGAGGTGGTTGCCGACTATCACGACGCACAGCTGGGAGCGCTTGTTGCTCGCGTCGGGGAAGCTGTCGATCGATACCGGGCCGGTGAACTGGATGCCTTCGAGGTCGACCGGGCCGTCTTCCAATACTCGCGAGCGTCCAAGGAGCTGTGGAAGTTCTGCAACTACCTTCACGTGGAGGTCGCAGCGGCGATGATCATCGACCAGCCACCCCACGACTGGTGGGAACAGGGAGCTCCGAGAGAACGGTGACGCCGTACAGCTCCACGGCCCGAGGTACGGAGCTTGGCTGGCAGAGGCCACCGCGATAGGCGGTAGGGGCAGCTCACGTTGGTCGCGCGCGCGGACTTGAGGGGGCAGCGCCCGCACAGTGCCCGCTGGAGGTTACCGTGCGGGCAGCCGGGTTCTTGGGCTACTTGTCGGGGCTGGGGTGGGGTTCTGCGACGAGGTCGATCCGGTGAACCCGGGTGGCTGCAAGGGATCTTGCGATGGAGGTGCAGCGTTCGGGGGGTTTCCGGCATGTACTGGGTGTGGGGATCGGTTGGGAGGAGGGGTGATGGCAGACGGGGACGAGGCGACGTTCACTCGGATCTACC
>JALOLM010000360.1 GCA_025455985.1 Candidatus Nanopelagicales bacterium
CGCTGGAGGACGCCGAACAGGCGATCTCGGGGCAGTTGTGGGCGTGAGCGCGCAGGCCCCGCTCGGGATCTTCGACTCCGGTGTCGGGGGTCTGACCGTTGCCCGTGCGGTCATCGACCAGTTGCCGCACGAGGCTGTGGTGTACGTGGGGGACACCGCCCGAGGACCGTATGGGCCGCTGCCTCTTGCGCAGGTCCGTGCTTACGCCCTGGACATCATGGACCACCTCGTCGATCACGGGGTGAAGGCCTTGGTGATCGCCTGCAATTCCGCCAGTGCGGCAGTCCTGCGCGACGCCCGGGAACGCTACAGCGTGCCCGTGATCGAGGTCATCCAGCCGGCGGTGCGCCGGGCCGCCCGGGTGACCGACAACGATCGGGTCGCGGTCATCGGGACCCAGGCGACGGTCACTTCAGGTGCCTACGAGGACGCATTCGCTGCGGCTCCCGAGGTGGAACTGTTCATGCAGGCGTGCCCGCGTTTCGTCGAGTTCGTGGAGGCCGGTATCACTGGCGGCCCGGAACTGCTGCGCGTGGCCCAGGAGTACCTGTCCCCACTGCGCGAGGCCGACGTCGACACCCTGGTTCTGGGCTGCACGCACTACCCGCTGCTGACCGGGGTCATCCAGTGGGTGATGGGTGATGAGGTCGTACTCGTCTCCAGCGCCGAGGAGACCGCCAAGGACGTGTACAAGACGCTGGCCGCGCACGGGCTGTTGCGCGACGCGGAGCTTCCCGAGCCGGAACACCGGTTCCTGGCCACGGGTGATCCGGAGGCGTTCGCCATGATGGGACGCAGGTTCCTCGGCCCCGAGGTGGGGGAGGTCCATTCGGCGGTGGAGGTGGTCTCGTGAAGTTGACGGTCGTGGGATGCGCCGGCTCGTTCCCCGGTCCCGACTCCCCAGCATCGTGTTACCTCGTCGAGCACGAGGACACCCGGATCCTGCTCGACCTCGGCAACGGCGCGCTCGGAGCGCTGCAGAAGTACGTGGACATGTACGCCATCGACGCGGTGCTGCTGTCGCATCTGCACGTCGACCACTCGATCGACCTCTGTTCGTACTACGTGGCCCGCAAGTACCACCCCGACGGTGCCCGCACGCGGATCCCGGTGTTCGGCCCGTCCGGCACCGCCGAGCGGATGGCCGCCGCCTACGGTCTTCCTGTCAAACCCGGCATGCACGACGAGTTCAATTTCATGCGCCACGATCCGGACCCGACGATGATCGGCCCGCTGCGCATTGAGACCGCCCGGGTCGCCCACCCGGTGGAGACCTACGCCATCCGCGTCAGCGCCGACGGTTCGTCATTGGTCTTCTCCGGAGACACCGGACCGACCCCGGCGTTGGTGGATCTGGCGTCCGGGGCGGATGTTGCGTTGTTCGAGGCTTCGTTCGTCGAGCAACCCGGCAACCCCGTGGATCTGCACATGACCGGCGCCGAAGCCGCCGACCACGCCAACCGGGCCGGCGTCGGGCGCTTGGTGCTCACCCACCTGGTGGCCTGGAACGACAACGAGCGGGTCCGGGCTGAGGCAGAGGCTGTGTTCGACGGTGACCTGATGGTCGCCAGCGGCGGGCTCCAGGTCGAGGTTTAGCGCGGTCGCCGTCTCACCGATACGTCTGGCATGGCTGGCACGAGGCGCAGACGTGGCCAGACGTGCGGCGGGGGCACAAAGCAAGGCGGACACGGCCAGTACAGTCGCCTCATGTCACGTTCCGACGGCCGCACCGCCGACCAACTGCGCCCCATCCGCTTCCACCGAGGCTGGCAGGACAACGGAGAGGGCTCGTGCCTGATCGAGTTCGGGCGCACCCGGGTGCTGTGCGTGGCCTCGTTCACCGCCGGGGTGCCGCGGTGGCGCCGGGACTCGGGGCAAGGCTGGATCACCGCCGAGTACGCGATGTTGCCGCGGTCGACGGACACCCGCGGCTCCCGGGAGTCGATCAAGGGCCGTCCCGGTGGCCGCACCCAGGAGATCTCGCGGTTGATCGGCCGGGCGTTGCGGGCCAGCATCAACGACGCGGCACTCGGGGAGAACACGATCCAGGTCGACTGCGACGTGTTGCAGGCAGACGGCGGAACCCGGACCGCTGCGATCACCGGAGCGTATGTCGCGGTCGCCGACGCCTGCCGGTGGGCCCAGCAGGAGGGCTTGCTGAAGACCTGGCCGCTGCAGACCTCGGTCGCTGCCGTCAGCGTCGGGGTGGTCGAGGGGGAGCCGCGCCTGGACCTGCACTACGACGACGACGTGAACGCCGACACCGACATGAACGTCGTGATGACCGGCGACGGCCGGTTCGTCGAAGTGCAGGGCACCGCGGAGGGTGAGCCGTTCGAACGCGAACTGCTCGATGAGCTGCTGATGCTGGCCGCCGGCGGTTGCGCCGAACTCACCCGGCTGCAGGAGATCGCCTTGAGCCTGGACAGCCCCGCGGCCGGTCTGCTGGTCGATGGCACGCCCGCGCTGGTCTCGGGTGGCGCCACGCCCGGAGGTCCGGCATGACCCTGGTGCTGGCCACGCGCAACCGGCACAAGCTGGCCGAGCTGCGCGCGATCCTGCACGAGGCGGGGCTCACTGAAGAGGTGCTCGACCTCGACGACGTGCATGTCCCCGACACCCGCGAGACGGGGGTGACCTTCGCGGAGAACGCCCTGCTCAAGGCGCGTGCGGTGGCCGCCGCGACGGGCAAGCCCGCCATCGCTGACGATTCCGGCTTGGCCGTTGATGTGCTCGGCGGTTGCCCAGGGGTGTTCTCGGCGCGCTGGGCGGGAAGCCACGGCGACGACGAGGCCAACCTGCGGTTGCTGCTCGACCAGATCGGCGACGTGGGCCCGGAGCACCGCGCCGCCAAGTTCGTCTGCGCGGCGGCGCTGGTCTGGCCCGATGGTCGTGAGGTCGTGGAGATCGGCGAACTCCACGGGACTCTGACCTACGAGCCGCGCGGGGCCAACGGCTTCGGCTACGACCCGATCTTCGAGGTGTCGACCGCGGATGGTCCACGCACCACGGCTGAACTGGCCGCAGCGGACAAACACGCCATCAGCCACCGCGGGAAGGCCTTCCGGTCGCTGGTGGCCAAGCACCTTGTGGCAGGTGCGTGACCGCCCGTTTAGGGTTGTCGCATGAC
>JALOLM010000361.1 GCA_025455985.1 Candidatus Nanopelagicales bacterium
GTTGGGCACGCCGCAGGCGTACAACCACTTCTCCGTCGGGTGGGCACACGCCATGGACACCCCCTACCAGTGGACCAAGCAGGTGGCCTCCCACTGGGGTGGCACCCGCAACGCGACCGTCGTCCACTGGCCGGCGGGCATCAGCGAACGAGGCCAGGTCCGCCACCAGTTCCACCACGTGCTCGACATCGCCCCGACCGTCCTCGACGCCGCGGGACTGCCCCACCCGGACCGGGTCCACGGC
This sequence comes from Candidatus Nanopelagicales bacterium, assembly GCA_025455985.1. Taxonomy (GTDB): domain Bacteria; phylum Actinomycetota; class Actinomycetes; order S36-B12; family UBA10799; genus JADKAV01. Next base: position 245 of record JALOLM010000361.1, read on the forward strand.
GTCGCGCAGGACCCCCTGCACGGGGTGAGCATGCGCTACTCCTTCGACGAGGGACACGCTGCCGACCGGCACACCACCCAGTACTTCGAGATCGGGGGCAACCGCGGGATCTACCACCAGGGCTGGACCGCGGTCACCAAGCACGCCACGCCGTGGATCGCGATGGCCGAACTGCCCGCGTTCACCGACGACGTGTGGGAGCTCTACGCCCCCGGCGACTGGACCCAGGCCAACGACCTCGCAGCCCAGATGCCCGGGAAGCTCGCGGAGCTCCAGGAGTTGTTCCTGTCCGAGGCCCGCACGTACAACGTGCTGCCCCTCGACGACCGCCGCGTCGAACGGCTCGACGCCAAGATCGCCGGCCGCCCGGAACTGATCACAGGGCGATCCCAGATCCTCTACGGCGGGATGGGCCGACTCACCGAATCCTCCGTGATCAACCTCAAGAACGTCTCCCACGCCGTGGCCGCCGACATCGACATCCCCGAGGGTGGGGCTTCGGGGGTGATCGTGTCCCAAGGAGGCGCCTTCGGCGGATGGAGTCTCTACCTGCGCGCCGACGGCACCCCCGCGTACTGCTACAACCTGATGGGGATGAGGTCCACGAAGGTCGTCGGTTCCCAGCCTGTGGCACCCGGCCGGCGACGCGTCGTCATGGTCTTCGACTACGACGGCGGCGGCCCCGGACGCGGCGGCACCGTCACCCTCAAGGTCGACGGCCAGACCGTTGCCTCGGGCAGGCTCGAGGCAACCGTGCCCCTGGTCTTCTCCCTGGACGAGACCTGCGACGTCGGACACGACACCGGCTCGCCGGTCAGCGACGACTACCGCGCCGAGGACAGCACGTTCACCGGCACCGTCGACTCCGTGCTCCTCGAGATCGCCGAAGGTGCAACCGACTTCAACCACCTCGTCGACCCGCAACTGCGCCTGTCCATGGCGCTGGCCCGCCAGTGACGCGAGAGCGATAACAGCGCACGGATGAGCGCGATGGACTCCGTCCTGCGGTTTCGCCACAGCAGCTGGTGGGTGCTGCTTGTCCGGCCGCTCCTGTTCCTCGTGGTCTCCCTGCTCGTCGCAAGACAGCTCGTCCTGCTGGTGGGCTCCGTTGACTGGCAGCAGGTTGCGACCGCGCTCGGGCGCCTGGATTGGGCGCAGGCCCCGGTGCTTCTCGCCCTGCTGCTGCTCAGGCAGGCGTTCAACTCCGTGCCCCTGCCGGTGTTCGTCCCTGGGCTGGGGTTCTGGCATGGGTTCCAAAACGACCTGACGGCAAACCTGGTGGGCACCGTGGCACCACCCCCCAGCGACATCGCCGTGCGGATCTCGATGTTCCGTTCCTGGGGCATCACTCCGGCCGATGGCATGCCGGGGGTGACGCTGAACAGTCTGGCCTTCTATGTCATCCGGTTCAGCATCCCGATTCTGGGGGTGCTGTTGCTGGTCGGTGAGGACCTCTCGGCGACGCAGGTCTGGTTGGTCGTGCTCTCGCTGGTGGTTGCCTGCGTGGTCGTGGTGGCTCTGATCCTGGTCGCCCGCGGCGAGCGCTTCGCGCGCCTGGCCGGTCGACGGGCTGCGCTCATCGCCGCCCGGTTCCGCGAGGATGTCGACGCCGACACCTGGGCTGCGGCGGTGACCGGGGCTCGGCAACGCATGTCCACCCGCCTGGTCCGCGGGCTACCGCCCTCGCTCGCTGCGCTGGTCGCCATGATCGCCACCGACGGCGCCATCGTCTGGTTTTCCCTCAGGCTCGTGGGCGTGGAGGGCTCATTGCTGCCGACGGTGATCGTGCTGGGGAGCTTCTTCGTGGCGTACCCGCTGACCGCATTGCCCCTAGCCGGCTTCGGCGTCCTCGACGCGGCCCTGGTCGTGGCATACACCGAGACGGCCGGGCCGGCGGCAGAGCCGGAGATCGTGGCGGCGCTGGTGGTGTGGCGTGTTACCACCCTCATCGGCGCTCTCCTGCTGGGTGGGCTCACATTCGGCTGGTGGCGCTGGCGGACCCGGACGAAGGGGCTCCCCTACGCCGATGCCCCGTTGCGGGACCTCACGTGACCCGCCTCAGGCTGCCGTCGCACTGGACCCGGACGCTGCGCCTCGACGCCGATCCAGGCGGTCCGGGCGGTCCGCCGACCGCGTGAGGCCGGCTACTCGTCCGGACCCGCGCGCTTGTCAGGCGAATGCCCCGCCGGGCTCGATGTCGATCGTGGCGTGGTGGATGCCGTCGCGGTCGAGAATGGCGAGGTAGGGATCAGGATCGAACGACTCCGCCGAGAGGACGCCCGATCCCTGCCAGGCGCCCGAGGCGAGCAGCTCCATCGCGATGACCGCGTTGAAGCCGGTCTGCCACGCCACGGGCTGCAGCCCGAAGCGGGTCATCGTGTCCTGGGCGTCGCACATCTGGTAGCTGAAGACCTCCCGCGGCTGGCCGTCCTTGAGCCCGGTGACGTGCGTTCCGACGATCGCCCGCCCGGTCATGTGGTCACCGAGCTTCGCAGGATCGGGCGCGAGCGCGGCTACCACGTTGCGCGGGCGGACCTGCTGGCCGTCAACGGTGATCGGGTCGGTGCGGTCCAGGCCGATGGCGTGGAGCACCTTGAGCGCCCCGATGAACTCCTCCCCGAGCGCGTACTTGAAGGTCACCCGGCGCGCATCCAGCACGCGCGGGATCATGGTGACGTCCTCGTGCTCGACGTGCACGCACTCGACCGGGCCGACGCCCTCCGGGAAGATGAACCGCTCGGGCTCGGAGAACGGGGGCACGGTGAAGAAGCCGCGGTCCTTCTCCCACACGACGGGCGGGTTCAGGCACTCCTCGATCATCGTCCAGACCGAGAACACCGTGGCGAACGGGACGCCCTCGATGCGCAGGTCCCCGCCGTTGATGTCGTGGACCTCGTCGAACAGGTGCTTGGACGCGTGGGCCGCGAACACCTGAGCCAGTCCGGGGCTGATCCCCTGCCCCACAAGTGCCAGTCGGCCGCGGTCGCGCCATGCGGCGTCCATCGCGAACTGATCGTCGCCCAGCTTGACCCCGGGAAGGGCGTAGGGGTCGGTCGGGTGCGGCGTGGACAGGCTCAGCGCCATGTCCATGTAATCCACCCCCGCGGCCAGCGCGCCCTGGAACACCGGCATCAGGAACCGCGGATCGACAGCGTTCATCACGAGGTCAACCCCGTAGGCCCGGGCCAGCGCCTCCACCGCACCCGCATCCGACGCGTCGAGCTGCTCGACCGGATGGCTCGCAGCATCGCCGATCGAGTCCGCCACCTCGCGGACACGATCGAGGTTGCGGCCCGCGAGCACCATCTGCTCCAGCCAGGGCCGACCGGCGCTCAGACGCGCGATGGCCTCTCCCACGGTGCCGACACCGACCAGCAGGACCTTCATGACATCTCCCCATCCTTGGTCGGAACTCCTCGCCGACAATGCGGCGCCGGATGCGAATGCAGATGCCCGCGCAACCGCGGACGCGCGATCGTACCGCGGTCAGCACCCGGCCGCAGTGACAGTGCCCCCCGTCCAGTCAGGGACCTGAGCCGGGGATGTCAGGCACGGGGCGTGGCCCACCGGCAGGCTCCACCCGTGCCCACACACTGCCCGCAGGCGGGTACCCACAGGTGATACTGGGTCGATGTCGGGGAAGCCAGGTCTGGGTGGCGTGCTGCAGCGCACCCGGCGTGACCCGTCACTTCGTCGCGAGTCGGACATGATGGGTTTCTACGTCTGCATCACCTTGTTCGCGGCGCTGACCCTGGGCAAGGATCGCGCCGGTCAGCCACAGGGCGAGGTCCTGGGGGTGGTCTGGGGAACCACAGTCGGATTGGCGTTGGCTCATTGGTTCGCAGTCACAGTGTCGTCGCGCATCGTGCCGGACCCTGAAGATCACCACACCCCATTGGAGGAGTTCACCTCACAGCTGGTCATGGCATTGATCGTTGCGGTCACGACCACAGTGGTCGTCATCCTCTTGCCAGCCGACGTCGAGCGCCTCGGCGCACGGTTGACCGCTGCCCTGTTCATCGGCCTGATCGTCGGGTGGGAGTCCCGCATCGGCGGAGCATCCCGGCGCCGATCCCTGGCCTACGGGGTGCTGGCAACGGTAATCGCGACCACGATCGCGACGGTGAAGTGGTTCCTCAGCTACTGAGGGCATTCCATACTGACACCGCACATTGTCCGACGAGGGTCGTCGGCAGCCCGCACGACTTCGGGGACGCAGTCGCCGAGCGAGTGAGGCGGCCAGATTCGATGCCGCGTCTATCTGGGCCGAAAGGACACAAGGCGAACGCCGAGGCTGGGCACCACCAACTGGGCCGTGGACTGCCGGCCAGCAGTCAGAACCCCGCTTTGGCCATAGCGGTGTAGCGGCCACTCCCCCGGGTGGCCGGTCAGCCCACGAGCGGATAGGGAACGTCTGACGTCGGTCCAGCAAGGCTCCCCCGTACCCCGTCGGTGGTGCGTCGGATCACCGCCCTGATCGCCAGCGGATGGGTCGTCACGACGCCCAACACGGTCAACGACATCCGCAACTAGCCAACGCGTAGTCCAACGGTAGTCCAAAACGCAGTCACAAACGCCCGTCGCCCACCAACGCCTCGGGCCAGCGTCGTCGCAGGTCAATCAACGTTTCCAACACCAGCCGCGTCTAGTCGTTCACGTGGTCAATGTCCGAGCTGTATTACGATATCTGAGCAAGAAACCAAGCTCTGACCTGCGACGATAGCCAACGCAAGGGTCCGTAGTCCAAACAACAACCGAAAACCAGCACCCTCGTTGGGGGCTCCATCCGCACATGGATGGGGCCCCCAACGGCGTCCAGCGAAGCAGCCGGGATGCCCACTCCGGCGCTGCCCCGGTCCACCTCCGGAACCGTCGCTACGGCCGCTACGCCACCCACGGCGAACGCCGGGTTCGTGCTCAGTGCTGTGCGACCGCCGCGCCTTGGTGAAGCGGCCCGGTGGTCGCGTAGCGTCTCCCTGCTCCTGCTCAGCCGGCCACGTCAGAGTGCGCGGTGATGCCCACCCCCACATGCGCGATTCGCGGCGGTATGGGGCACCTGGCTTCGCCCGCTTTGTGCCGGAGGTGACGGGGGCTGGCACCGGTGCGAGCCAACTCGGCCGGTGCCTAACTCATGCTGCGGCTCGGAGCGACGTCGTGCCCTCGCCGGGGGCGTGGCAACCACCGTCGGGTGGACGTGGGACCAGGGCGCCTGGGACATCGTCCCGGACCGCGCGGCGAGGTGCCGTCTGCCTCACTGCCGCGAGTCGCGCAGAACACAACCTGATCCTCACCGGGCCGCTGCAGCAGGTTCACGAGACACGGGACACCCCCGGCGGCGACGATTTCGCGACGTTTAGCCGGCCGGCAGGAAATCGTCCCGCGAGGTCTGTCGCACGCGAACCACGGCCCCCAGGACGAGCCAGGCGATGGGGAAGCCGAGCGTCCACCCGGAACGCAGCAGTGCGACCGCCGGCTGGCTGACGTCGACGGCGCCCGTTCCGGACGTGCCGTCGGGCCCGCTCAGCTCGCAGGTGAACCGAGGAGGCCAGACCGATGACGTCTGCGTGCTCGCGCCGTAGCCGCGCCCGTCGGCGACGAGGAGGCAGCGGTCCTCGAGCCCTCGGGCAATCCCGAAGCTCCCGACGCCCCAGACGAGGGCCCCCACCAGGATCCACCCCACCGCCATGAAGAGGACCCCGCCCTTTGTGCCCATGCACCGCACGGTAGGCCCCGAACAAGATCGGCGCCGACGATTGCCGCTAGTTGGTGCTGGTCTGGAGTTGGGTGGCGGCCCAGGTGCCGAGCAGGGTCAGGGCTTGGGCGGTGGGGGAGGCCGGTTCTGCGGCGTAGATGGTCAACAGCAGCCCGGGTTCGGCGTTGAGGGCCGCCGGGTGCACTTCCTGCGCAACGTTCTGGCCAAGGTCCCCAAGACCGAGGCCGACATGGTCGCGGCCTACATCCGCACCGTGTTCGCCCAACCCACCCCCGATGCGGTCCGCGACCAGCTCGACACTGTCGCCGACACCCTGGCTGTGAAGTTGCCCGCGGTCGCGGCCATGCTCCGCGAGGCCAAGGACGACCTGACCGCGTTCGCGGACTTCCCGCACGCCCACTGGGCCAAGATCTGGAGCACCAACCCGATCGAACGAGTCAACAAGGAACTCAAGAGGCGCACCGACGTCGTCGGGATCTTCCCCAACACCGACGCCCTGCTGCGACTTTCGGCTTGCGTGCTCATCGAAGCCCACGACGAGTGGCTCGACGCCGACCGGCGCTACCTATCCGAGGGGTCCATGGCCCTGCTCTACCCAACCCCACCGATCGCCCTACCCACCCGCACCGAGGAGGTGATCGCTACACCCGAACTCGCTACG
>JALOLM010000362.1 GCA_025455985.1 Candidatus Nanopelagicales bacterium
GAGAAGGGATCCGGCATCGCCATGATCTGCACGTTCGGTGACACCACCGACGTGACCTGGTGGCGTGAGCTGCAACTGCCCACCAGGCCGATCGTCGGCTGGGACGGCCGGGTCATCCCCGGCGTCCCGGACTGGATCACCACCGACGCCGGGCGTGCTGCCTACGAGGCGATCGCCGGCGCCACGATGTTCACCGCCAAGGAGCGGATGGCCGGGTTGCTGCGCGAGTCGGGCGATCTTGTCGGTGACCTCAAGCAGATCACCCACCCGGTGAAGTTCTTCGAGAAGGGCGACAAGCCGCTGGAGATCGTCACCACGCGCCAGTGGTACATCCGCAACGGCGGCCGGGACGAGGCTCTGCGCAGCGCTCTCATCGCCCGCGGCGCCGAGTTGGACTGGCACCCCGCGCACATGCAGGTCCGCTACCGCACGTGGGTGGAGGGCCTCAACGGTGACTGGCTGATCTCGCGGCAGCGCTTCTTCGGCGTCCCCATCCCCATCTGGTACGCGCTGGACGCCGACGGCAACCCCGACTACACGCAGGTACTGACCCCCGACGAGTCGCAGTTGCCGGTTGACCCCTCCGACCAGGCGCCGGCCGGCTACACCGAAGACCAGCGGGGGAAGCCGGGGGGCTTCCAAGCCGACCCCGACGTCATGGACACCTGGGCGACCAGTTCGTTGACCCCGCAGATCGCCGGCGGTTGGGAATGGGACCCCGACTTGTGGAAGCGCGTCTACCCCATGGACCTGCGTCCGCAGGCCCACGAGATCATCCGCACGTGGCTGTTCTCCAGCGTGGTGCGCGCCCACTTGGAGGACGACGCTCTGCCGTGGAAGCACGCAGCGATCAGCGGCTGGATCCTCGACCCGGACCGCAAGAAGATGTCGAAGTCCAAGGGCAATGTGGTGACCCCGATGGGGCTGCTCGACCAGCATGGCGCCGATGCCGTTCGCTACTGGGCCGCCAGCGGCCGCCCGGGCACCGACACCGCCTACGACGAGGCCCAGATGAAGGTGGGCCGGCGCTTGGCGATCAAGATCCTCAACGCCTCCAAGTTCGCGCTGTCCTTCGCAGGCGATCCGGAAGCACCGGTCACAGAACCCCTGGACCTCGCGATGCTGGCGGGCTTGCGCACGGTCGTGGAGCAGGCGACCGCGGCATTCGAGGACTACAACTACGCCCGCGCCCTGGAGTTGACCGAGTCGTTCTTCTGGTCGTTCTGCGACGACTACATCGAGTTGGTCAAGGAACGTGCCCACGGTGCCCACGGCCCGGAGAAGGCGGCATCGGCCGGTGCCGCCCTGGCCCGCGCCTTGTCGGTCCAACTGCGCCTGTTCGCCCCGATCCTGCCGTTCGTGACCGAGGAGGTCTGGTCGTGGTGGCAGGAGGGCAGCGTGCACACCGCCGTGTGGCCCAGCGCCGAGGAACTGCCCGACGGCGGCGACTCGCAGATCCTCACGGTGGCCGGCCAGGTTCTGTCGGCCATGCGGAAGGTCAAGAGCGACAACAAGGTGTCGATGCGGGCGCGGTTGGCGCACTGCATGGTCAAGGCCCCGGCCGACCAAGTAGCTCTGGTCGAGGCCGCCACTTCGGATCTGGCGGCCGCTGGCGGGCTGGACACGGCTCTTCGTACCGATGCCGCTGACACGTTCGAGGTGATCGCAGAGCTTGCCGACCAGGCCTGAGCGAGCGTTCCGCAATAGGCCTCGATGTCGCAGACGCCTCACAAAGGTGGCACGTTCTGAACCCTGATTCAGGAAACTGCCATCTTTGCGCGAACTTCATGTCCGCTTCGCGGCAATTGCGTGGTTCGTGACCGCACGAAAGTGGCAGGAGGGCGGTGCCGGTGCCCACTTTCAGCGGCAACAGCGAGGAGACCCTCGCAGCATCACGACCTCGGAAGCTCGGACCGAGGCCGACTTTCGGTCCGGCCCGGGCACTGGCAAACTTGATCAAGTGCGCAGAGTCCTCAAACCCGCGGGGTACCACGGCGATGGCCGCCGCTCGAAGTACTTCGAAGGCTGGTACGTCAAACTCGTGGATCCGGACCAGGACGCCCGCCTGGCCGTGATCCCCGGCGTCTTCCTCGCCCCTGAAGATGACGGCCCCCACGAGGCGTTCGTGCAGGTCCTCGACGGCCGCTCGGGGCGCAGTTGGTACGTGCCGTACCCGATGTCGGACTTCGTCGCGGATCCGGAGCACTTCGCCGTGCAGGTTGGCCCGAACCGGTTCTCCACCGCCGGTGTGGTGTTGGATCTTCCGGACGTGGGCCTGTCCGGCAGAGTCGACTTCGGTCAACCGCTCGACCCCTGGCCGGTCTCAGTGCGCTCCCCCGGGGCCATGGGCTGGTACGCGTGGATGCCGTTCATGGAGTGCTACCACGGCGTCGTCTCCTTCAGCCACGAGTTACAGGGACAGATGCAACTCGGCGAGCAGACCTTGGACTTCAGCGGCGGGCGCGGCTACATCGAGAAGGACTGGGGGCAGGCGTTCCCCGAGGGTTACGTCTGGATGCACTCCAACCACTTCGCCGACCCCACCGTGAGCCTCATGGCATCGGTGGCGATCATCCCGTGGCTGCGCGGGAGTTTCCAAGGCCTGCTGATCGGGCTGCGCCACGAGGGCCGTCTGTACCGCTTCGCCTCCTACACCGGCGCGAAGGTCCGGGAACTGCGCATCGACGACACCCATGTTTGGCTGGTCGTGCGTGGACGCGACGGCTCGATGCTGCAGATCAAGGCCACCCGTCCGGACGGGGCCTTCCTGCACGCACCAATTCGCACCCAGATGCACAAGCGGGTTGAAGAGACGCTCGACTCGACGATCGAGTTGCGGCTCACCGACCCCAAGGGCACCGTGCTGCTCGATGACGTCGGGACCTCCGCGGGGCTTGAGGTGCACGGGGACACGGCCCGGCTGATCCACATGGGCGCAGGGGGCACCTGACATCGCACGGTCGGACGATTGGCAGCCCAACTGCGAGCCGCTATGGTGCCCTCATGCTGCGCAAGATCTTGGTCAGTTGCCTGGCCGCTGTCGCCCTTACCCTCGGCCTGGTCACCGCACCCGCCACAGCAGGAACTCTGAGCGCCGCGCCGAGCGCGACCACCAAGG
>JALOLM010000363.1 GCA_025455985.1 Candidatus Nanopelagicales bacterium
GACTCGTGAAGCTGGTCGTCATCGCCGGGCTCGTCTCCCTGGTTGTCACCCTCCTTGGAACACCGCTGATCATCCGTCTGCTGCTCAAGCACGGGTATTCGCAGGCCATCCGGGTCTCCACTGATGGTGTGCCCTACCCCGAGCACGAAGGCAAGCGCGGCACTCCGTCCATGGGTGGCTTGGCCATCCTGATCGCTCTGGTACTCGGGTATGCGGTGTCGCACCTTTATGCATGGCAGGCCCCGTCGGCCTCCGGGCTGCTGGCCATGTACCTGATAGTGGGTCTCGGGCTTGTCGGTATGGCCGATGACTACCTGAAGATCTTCAAGCAGCGCTCGACCGGCATCCGGGCGCGCACAAAACTGATCGGGCAGGCCGTGGTGGCCCTGACCTTCGCCTACGGCACCACGCTGTGGCCCGATGAGTACGGACGCACCCCGGCGTCCAACGCGATCTCCCTTGTGCGCGACACCCCGATCGTTCTTCCGACGGTGCTGCTGCTGCTCTGGATCTGGCTGCTGATCACCGCGGCCACCAACGCCGTCAACCTCACCGATGGTCTGGACGGCCTCGCCGCCGGAGCGAGTGCCATCACCTTCATGGCCTACACCCTGCTCGGTGTGTGGCAGTACGGGCAGAACTGCTCGTTCGGGCGGTTCGTGCGCTGCTACGACGTCCGGGACCCGCTGGATCTGGCGGTGATCGCCGCCGCGATGGCCGGCGCCTGCGTGGGGTTCCTGTGGTGGAACGCATCGCCGGCTCAGATCTTCATGGGAGACACCGGGTCGCTGGCCCTCGGTGGCGGGATCGCCGCGCTGGCTGTCCTGAGCCGAACCGAGTTGCTGCTGCCCTTGATGGGGGGACTGTTCGTGATCATCGCGCTGTCGGTGATCGGCCAGGTCGGAAGTTTCAAGCTCACAGGAAAACGGATGTTCCGGATGGCTCCGTTACATCACCATTTCGAGATGAAGGGGTGGGGTGAGGTGACGATCGTGGTGCGCTTCTGGATCATCCAGGCACTGTTCGTAGCTGCGGCCCTGTCCCTGTTCTACGCAGAGTGGGTGCGATTGTGACGGTACTGCCGCAGCCGGGTCAGCAGGATTGGTCGGGGGTGCGGGTGGTCGTCGCGGGGATCGGCATCGCCGGATTCTCGTGCGCAGACGCTCTGCTTGAACGTGGTGCCGATGTGGTCGTCATCGATGGCAAGGACGGCCCGGATCAACGCAACAGGGCCCAGATCCTTGAGGTCCTCGGCGCCCGTGTTGTCCTCGGGGACGGGGAGACCCTGCCCGATGCGGATCTACTGGTCGTGTCCCCGGGGCTGCCACCGAGCGCGCCGGTGATCCAGGCGGCCCAGGCACAGGACATGCCCGTGTGGGGGGAGCTTGAACTGGCCTGGCGGGTACGCGATCCCGAGGGCGCCCCGTGGCTGTTCGTGACCGGCACCAACGGCAAGACCACCACCACGCTGATGCTGGCATCAATGCTGAGGGCAGCAGGGCTTCGCACCGATGCGGTCGGCAACATCGGGGTCAGCCTGGTGGCCACGGTGATGGACCCGCAGCCCCACGACGTGCTCGCGGTTGAGGTGGGAGCACCGCAGTTGCCCTTCATCCACACGGTGTCCCCGCACTCGGCAGTCTGTCTCAACGTCGCCGAGGACCACGTCGACTTCTTCGGCTCGTTCCAGGCCTACCGCGATGCCAAGGCCCGCGTCTACGAACGCACGCAGGTGGCGTGTGTGTACAACAGTCAGGATCCCGCCACCATGACCATGGTCGAGCAGGCCGAAGTGGTCGAAGGGTGCCGTGCGATCGGATTCACTCTGGGGGTCCCCGCCCGCTCCGAGGTCGGGGTGGTGGACGACATACTGGCCGACCGCGCGTTCCTGGACGAGCGTGAGACCCACGCGCTGGAATTGGCGACGCTGGCCGACATCCGGCCGGCCGTCCCGCACCAGATCGCCAACGCGCTGGCAGCCGCGGCGTTGGCCCGGTCCTACGGGATCGACCCCCGTCATGTGCGTGACGGTCTGCGCAGTTTCACTCCAGCCGCCCATCGCATCGCCGAGGTGGGCAGCGTGGACGGGGTTCTGTACATCGACGACTCGAAGGCCACCAATGCGCACGCGGCGGACATGTCCCTGCGCGCCTATGATCCGGTCGTCTGGATCGCCGGCGGTCTGGCCAAGGGGCAGACGTTCGACGACCTCGTGCAGCGTCACGCGAAGCGGTTGCGCGCCGTTGTGCTCCTGACGCTCTGCGGCGACACGCACCGGATGTACCCGTCGAAGTGGTCAGCGCCACGGACACTGGTGCAATGCAAGAGGTGGTGCGCACAGCAGCGGGGCTCGCCCGCGCGGGGGACACAGTGCTGCTGGCCCCCGGTTGCGCCTCCTGGGACATGTTCACCGATTACGCCCAGCGGGGCTCGGCGTTCGCCGCAGCCGTCGCAGATCTGGACTCCGAGAGCTGATGTCCACCACCGACCGTCCGTCGCGAAGCCCCCAGCCCAGCGGTGCCGCCTCCGGCGCCTGGCATCTGCTGCCGGCAGGTGAGACTCTGCGCCGATGGTGGAACCACCCGTTGGCCAACTACGCCCTGCTGCTCAGCACGACCATGCTGCTGCTGGTGCTGGGGATCGTCATGGTCTTCTCCGCCAGCAACGTGGTCACCTACGCCGCCGGTGAGGGTGTCGGTCTGACCGTGACCCAGAAGCAATTGATGTTCGCCGGGGCGGGTCTTGCGTCCATGGTGGTGATCTCCCGCTCGTCGGTGGCGGGGATCCGCAGGGCCGCCCCTTTCCTGCTGATCGCGGCTGTCGTTGGGTTGTTTCTGGTTTTCGTCCCGGGGATCGGCGTGTCCGTGTTCGGCCAGCGCAACTGGATCAGCTTCGGTGGGCCGTTCCAGTTCCAGCCCAGCGAGCTGGCCAAACTGGCCCTCATCCTCTGGGGTGCGGACCTGTTGACTCGCAAGCGCAAGGTCATCCACGAATGGCGGCACCTGCTGGTCCCGCTGATCCCGGTCTGGGCTGCCATCGTCGTCCTGATCGTGCTGGAGGGTGACCTCGGGACCACGATCGTGATGTTCCCCATCCTGGCCAGCCTGCTGTTCGTCGTAGGGGCACCGGCCCGGGTCTTCGCGGCTGCCTTCGGTGCACTGCTGCTCCTCGTGGCCCTGGCGTCGGTGACCGTCGCGTATCGGATGCAGAGGTTCCGCACATGGTTGGATCCTGCCTCCGATCCCAGCGGAGCCGGCTACCAGATCATTCACGGCCAGTACGGTCTTTCCACCGGCGGACTGTTCGGTACCGGTCTTGGAGCCAGCCGTGAGAAGTGGGGCGGTCTGCCCGAGGCACACACCGACTTCATCTTCGCGGTCATCGGGGAGGAGTTGGGGCTGATCGGCACGGTCAGCGTGCTGGCCATGTTCGCGATCATTGCGATCGTGGCGGTGCGCGTGGCCCGCAACAGTGACGACCTCTTCGTCCGCCTGGCCACCGGTGGCATCCTGGCCTGGATCGTCGGACAAGCGGTCATCAACATCGGTGCGGTGTTGGGCCTGCTGCCCATCACGGGGCTTCCGCTACCCATGGTGTCGTACGGCGGCTCGTCGCTGCTCATGTGTCTGTGTGCCATCGGGGTGCTGCTCGCCTTCGCGCGGTCGGAGCCGCATGCGGCCAGCGCGCTGCGTTCGCGCAGAGGGGACGCACGCACCCGGCTGCTCAGGCACCGGGGGTACCACTGAATCCGCTGCGGGTCGTGGTGGCTGGCGGCGGCACCGCTGGTCACGTCGAGCCCGCACTCAACCTTGCTGACGCGGTCCGGGCAGCCGACCCCGACGCGATCGTGACGGCCTTGGGCACGGCCGAGGGCTTGGAGACACGGTTGGTGCCTGCCCGGGGGTACGAGCTCGACCTCATCCCGAGAGTGCCTTTGCCGCGGCGGCCCTCTGGCGACCTTGTCACCCTGCCCGGGAGATTGCGGGGGGCCGTGAGCCGGTGCCGGGAGGTATTCGCACAACGGCAGGCCGACGTCGTGGTCGGCTTCGGGGGGTTCGTCGCGCTGCCCGCCTATCTCGCAGCCCGCAACCGGGTGCCGATCGTGGTCCATGAGGCCAACGCCAAAGCCGGGCTGGCCAACAAGGTCGGGAGGCGTTTCACACCTTTCGTCGCGGAGGCGACCACCGGCAGCCTGCCTGGTGCAGTGCGGATCGGGATTCCGCTGCGACGCAGCATCGCCGAGCTCGATCGTTCGTCGCGGCAGGTACCGGCGCGGCGTCGCTTCGGTCTGGACCCAGATCGACGGTGCCTGCTGGTGTTCGGCGGCTCGCAGGGTGCGCGGTCGCTCAATGCCGCGACCGTGGCCGCCGCGCCGGCCCTGACCGCCGAAGGACTGCAGATTCTGCACGCCTACGGCGCCCGGAATGCCGATCAGATCGAGCCGGTCGCGGATTTGGACGGCTACCACGCAGTGGAGTACATCGACGGGATGGATGATGCGTACTCCGCGGCGGACATGGCCGTGTGCCGGGCCGGGGCGATGACCTGTGCGGAACTGGCCGCTGTGGGCCTGCCGGCGATCTACGTGCCGCTGCCGATCGGCAATGGAGAGCAGCGATTCAACGCCACGCCGGTGGTTGAGGCCGACGGTGGTGTGCTGATGGCCGACGCCGATCTCACCGGAGACACGCTGGTGGGGGCTGTGCTGCCGATCATCACCTCTACGGGCAGACTGGAACAGATGTCGCAGAACGCCGCCGCCCACGGGGTGCGTGATGCTGCGGCCCGGTTGGCGGACATGGTGTTCGCTGCCGCTGCGAAGGGGCACACGTGAGCCAGGAGCCTGTGACACGCATCGGGGAGTCGGCCCACATCATCGGGATCGGCGGTGCGGGGATGAGTGCCCTCGCCCGGTTGCTGTTGGCCGATGGTGTCCAGGTCAGCGGCTCCGACGCCAAGGATTCCCGGCGTCTGGCAGCGCTGCGGGCACTAGGGGCGCAATGCACAGTCGGCCATGCCGCAGCCAACGTCGGTGACGTGGAGGCCGTCATCGTGTCCACGGCGATCCCGGACTCCAACGTCGAAGTCGTCGCTGCGCGCGAACGCGGCATCCCTGTCCTGCATCGCTCCGTGGCGCTGGCTGCGACCATGATCGGCAAGGATGTGCTCGCAGTCGCCGGGACCCACGGCAAGACCACGACCACCTCGATCTTGACGGTCATTCTGCAGGCCTGCGGCCAGGACCC